>JBCCYK010000003.1:0-84991 GCA_039189905.1 Planctomycetota bacterium | reverse complement strand
TGATGCCTTCGGGATAGACCACCAAGGTAAAGATCAGGCTGGTTTGGCCGAATTCGTAAGCCACGGGGTTGATGATTTCCGCATCGGTGTCGGAGACACTCCGAAAACTGACCAGATCGCCCAACGCATTTTCCTCGATGAATCGCTCGACATCCACGTCGGCTGGATCCAGATTCACCCCGACAATGGCTCGACGATCTGGCGCAACCGAAACCAATTCCCTCATATGGTCCAGCAAACCCAGGGAATCGGGATACAGCGCGGACCAAAATGGAACGAGAACGGTCTTACCGCGGTAGTCCTGCATCGAAAGCTCGCCGCCGCCCAGTCGGGGCAAACGCAAGTCAAATACTCGTCCCAAACTCTGTTCGCGATGTTGGCGCGCCACCAACGCCATTCTTGCCTCACGACCGACGGGATCTTCTCGCTCGGCAAAAGCACTTTGAATGGCTTGGTAAGTGGCATCCGCAAGCGCGTTCTGCCCCAGCGATTCCATTTCCATGCTCAGGCCCGCCAGGTAGCCGACGGTCTGGCGGTCGGGAGCGGCATCAATCAGCGCGTCGACAGCCGCATTCCATTCCTCTTGTTCGATGATTTGAGACTCGGGCGACCCTTCTGCTAGTCCCATCTCACGATAAACCCGCTCGCGAAGCGATTCCAGCGCGGACGTAGCGTCCTTGGACACAATGCCGGATACAATGCTGGCGATTTGAGGGTCCTCCACATTTGCGAAGCGGCGCTCCACCACTTCGCGAACACGATCGGCTTCCGTTCCATGCTCGAATCGATTCAACGTGTCTTTGGCGTGGCCTAAGACCATCAAAGAAGCCACATCCATCGCAGCCGTGTCGGATGCAAAGGTTTCGATTAACGAGACCAACGTGACCGCCGCGTTGGGCTTTCCATGCGTGACTTGCTCGATCGCAAATCCGATCAACACCAGCCGGCTATCCTGTCGTAAACCCGCGTCATTCGAATCTTTCAGGGATTCTGCCAGTGTTTGCAGCGACTCCGCCGCGGACACATCGCCAAGGGCAGCCAAGTGCGACAGCCCCTGCAACTCTCCGCGACGTCCCACGCTTTGTTGTTCCATGCTCGCGTCGCCATGCTGGATCAAACGCCGCGCGGCTTCCAACTTCAATCGTACAACGGCTCGGAGTTGTTCCGCGACGGTTTCCGGCGAAACCCGATCGGGAACTTGGCGTGCCGCGATTGCTAGCTCTCGGTCGACTTCGACGAGGAAGTCCGACAACTTCGTAGGAGTCAAATCTGGGCTGAGCTGTAGACCCGTCGATTTTCCCAAAGTGACCAAAGGGATGGGACGGGTGGCGGGACCGGGGTTCTGTGTTGCCGTGTTTCCGGTCTCCAGTGATGCGACGGGCCGGTTCCTGGATGACAGAGACTCTTGCGTCGTGCCGCCGCCAGCGAACGTTGGCACGCCTCCCCCAACAGGTGATTGACCTTCGGCCGCTGCCGCCGCCTCCATCGAGTCGACCGACTCAGGTTCTCTCGTCGCGCAGCCCATGGCCAGAGCCAACCCGCTCAAGAGGATCCATCCTCTCCAAATGGAAGGTCGAAGCATCAGCGTTCCCGTTTCCTCTGAGACTAGCTGGACAGCGCAACGCCATCCAGGAACCTGGTGCTGTTCGGCTGGCGCGCAGATTGAAGACCTTGGAAATTGATTGCAGTCTTGAATCGCAACTTGTGATCGGCTTTGTGCCATGGAATCCCCGTTGCCAGTTCACGCCTGAATTCACAGGACATATGAACCGAATCAGTACCGCGTAGGAAGGACCATCAGCCCGCGGATATTCACGCGCCCGCTCTAGCTTAGCGGTTGCAGGGGGAGCTTTGAAACGAGTGAGAACGACACCTTAAGAGAGGCTCAATGTCGATTGAGGCCTCGCTGACGCGTCGGGTTATGACTAAACCGACAAGCGATTGGCGAGTTCCGCTACCAGAAAACCAAGCCGAGGCTGAGCCCTAGGCCGCTTCGTGGAGGGCAAGCGTGTCCAAGAGCACTTCAAAGCGGCGATCGGCTTCTTCGCGGCGACGCAAGCGCTCACTCACGTCCCAACTGCTTCGGATCTCGTGAACGCGACGCAAGATTTCTCGATCGCTGACGGGTGTCTCGATTTGAGACGCTTGGGTCGCGATGTCGATTGCGTTAGGAATTTCGGCTGTGACAGTCATGATCGTTGCTTCCTCATTGCAAACTGGATTGAATTCCCCTCGTTCCGTCCGTCCCAAAATTGCCTGGATATGGGATGAAGCGGCACTTGCCCTTTCTTCTCGCTCCTTGGATGCAACCTGCGGGCCAAAGTTCGCCAACGGGCTCGCGAAAAGCAAAGAATTCTAGAAAAGGCGGCAAGTGCCCCCAGCTACGCGGATTTCTCAGGCTGAGAGACTCAGCTCTTCGTGGCGCGCGTCCTCACCATCGTGACGGCACGACGATCAAGAGTTCCAAGCTTGGGAACCATTTACAAATTCCGTCCAGGACTGGAACTGAAACTCGGGAAGCCGCTGGATCCGAATCGCGTCATCTAGCTGGGAATCTTCGGAGCCAGCCATCATGGCGGGATCTGCGTCCGCCAGCGCGTCGGTGTCGGCCAACAATGCCAAGAGCAATCGTTTGATCGGGTGTCGCCAGGAGGTTGGGTGACCTCCTGCAGGCAACACCGACAGTCGCAATTGCAGTTCCAAATATTGGACCCGTTCCCCACTGTCATAAAGGTTCCCATGGCACTCCCACCCCGATTGGGGTTGTGCCAGGGTCAAAGAGCCGTCCCACTCAAAAAAAAGACCCGAAATTTGCCGCCAGCGTTCCACGACCCGCTCCATGGCCACCTGAAAGCCTTCGGCATGGGCAGAATGAACCTGAATTCGAACCTCGCGGACCAACTGCATGCTCCCGCTGGAGTACAGAGAGACAGAAAAAACCAGGGAATCCCGCAATCAGCCCCTGTTTGGGGCCTTTCTCGCCGGTCCTCCAGTCGCCACCCGGCCAAAAGGAGTGGATTGAAGGAGGCAAGCCGACAATCCCAACCGCCGAGCAAATTTTGGCACGGTGTCAACCCAGAATTTCTTGACCGTTCGCTTTTTTGTCCTAAAGTTGAGGGGAGAGTCCTTCAGGAGCTTTTTTTCCAACGGCTGCCGCGTCGGAGCCGGATCGACCGAGGTCGCTCCCAGCCGAGGGAAATGTCAAGGAATGAATCATGCTGGTACTGTCGCGAAAGAAGAACGAAAGCATCGTCATCGATAACGACATCCGAATTGTCGTTGTGGAAATCCGGGGGGACAAAGTCCGCTTGGGTGTGGAAGCTCCGCGCGAAGTGCCCGTCCACCGCCGTGAAGTCTACGATGCCATCCAACGGTCATCGGAATCCAAAGACGCTTCCGTCGATAGCTAACGCTCCCTTGACGTGAACCGGGCGAGTTGGTTTTATACCGCTTCTGACGTGAGGCCACTCATGTCAGCCAACCGCGGCCCGTTCGTCTAGCGGTTAGGACACCGCCCTTTCACGGCGGCAGCACGGGTTCGAGTCCCGTACGGGTCATGAAGCACAGCAGTGCTTTCTATTGTGCGAGACGAACGCACAGTTCGGTGGGCCTCGATGGCGAGGTTCTCTGTTTCCCGCCGAACATGATGGGACGATCGGTGTCAGTCACACGCTCCCGTCGTAGGGGCTGGTTCCTGCACCGAGTCGACTCGCACGTCCCGACGGGCGTGGGCTCCAAATGCGAGTGCCGCGACCGCGGCGGTCATGGGCGCAATGGGAGCACGCATTCGTGGGTTACTCCAATAAAGCGAATGAACGGTCGTTAACGTGATTGCGAGTGACAACGTCGTCCACCACCAAGCAGAGAGCAAGCAACGACGGTATCGGAACAAGCACGCTGCCACAGCCAATGACTTGCAGCAGTAGAAGAGACCAACCCCAAGGACCAAGGACTTTGACCGTCCTGGGACGGACGCTGGGAATGGATTCCACAAACGAATCACCCGTTGCAGGCTCGCCCAAATCGCTGTCATGGGCCGACGTTTGATCGTTTCCATCGCCCATTCTTTGGATGCATCGTCCTGCCGACATTCGCCCGCGATCGAATCCACGACACGCTCTTGATAGGCCGCGAAGAAAGCTTCTGGCTGCCAACTCCGTCGATGCCACGGCCACAACCAAGGCCGGTCGACCAAGTGGTCGTAGAACCAGTCGTTGTTGCCAAGCAAGAGGGTATAGCCGCCGTGCGTGGTTGCCCAAACGGGTCGTTGGAGAACATGCTGGTTACGGAGCGTCCAAGCGGTGACTCCAAGCATGACCATACTCAAGGCGATGACACCGCCGACGCGCCGCGCGCGGCGATTCCGCCTCGCCAGAAACAGGTCTCCGGCGATCAGCATCAGTGACCACACCAAGAAAGTGGGGCGACATAGATAGGCCAGTGTCAACAAGCAGCCAAGCAGCGCGGACAACGCAATCCACGCTCGAGCCGAGCGCGTTCGTTCTCCAGTCGACGCCTCAACGGCGACCTCTTGCCCACGCGCTTGGGACGCCTCTTTGTCAGGAGGCGTCGACCGATCGACCACGCGGTGATACATGACATAAGTCCACCAGATCGCAACCACCAAGAACGCAGCCAAGGTTTCGGTCATCAACTGACTGGACTGGTTCAAAAGCAAGGGGTCGACCACCACCAGTCCACCGGCCAACCAGGCGACGGATCGTTGTCCGTGATAGTGCAGAACAAGGCTCCAGACACCCAGTGCGGTCACCACTCCCATGACCAAGTGCATCCAAGCCACGCCAGTTACGTCGAGTCCTTCGCTGTTGACGAACCAAGAAATCAGCCACGGGTAAAGGGGCGGCCTAAACGCGGTGATGGACGGTTCGATCGCACCGTAACGCACTCCATAGACACCGGTGTCCGCAAGGGTCCGTGCGATTTCACCGTAAGCATCCGGATCCGCAACCATGTAGGACGGATGCACCCAAAGCCAGCTGACCCGAACGATCAGCGCGACGAGTGCGAGACTGAGGGCATCTCGAACAATGACTCGATGGTATCCGGCTCCAGCCACGGAGCTCCTTTTTGAAACGATCGGGGAATCGCCAACGCGTCGCCCAATCCGATGGATGAAACCGGGCCTACGAAACGAATGCCGTCTCCATGCTGCGCGTCAGTCCGATGAATTCCTCGATCTTTGCCATACGGTCATCGACGTTGGATTCAATCATCTTCATGATCCCGCGGGCCAACTTCGGCTGAATGTCATCGCGAATATCCAAGATCGGTGTGGGAGCCGTCGTGTCATGATGCAACGCCGCCCGACCCGAAACGACTTCACCCTGCCAGGGGTGAGTGAAGGTCAGCATGCAATAAAAAGTCACACCCAACGAGAAGACATCCACACGCTTGTCGGTCCTGCGTCGACGCACAATCTCGGGTGACATGTACAGCGGTGTGCCGGTGCGATTTCCGGGTGCCATGAAGGGCGGCGTGGCGGGCACCGTCAAGCCAAAGTCGATCAGTTTGATGCCGCTGACATCGGGCAGGCAAATGAAGTTTCGTGGGCAAATGTCACGATGAATGAACTCTTTGGAATGAACATAGTTGAGCGCCTCGGCCATTTGACGCATCAAGAGCATCTCGCGGCCGGCGATGACTTCCCGCTTCTTGCGGACGATCACATCTTGCAAACTGGCCCCGGCGACGTACTCCATCACGATGATGCGCTGTCCCTTGTTGGTCACTCCATGCTCGTACGTCTTGACCACGTGCGGGTGGTCCATCTGCAGCGCGATGTCGCCCTCGATGGGCTTGTTGAGGCCTTTGAATCGGTCTTCGAATACTTGGAACTTTTCCTGGTCCAAGATTTTGACCCCGACGACTTCCTTGCGCTCAGAATCCTGAGCCGCGAAGAAGTTGCTCATCGTGCCTGTTGCAGCGGTTCTTGAACGCGCGAAACGCGCCTCCACGTCAATTCGCTTGAGGCCACCGCCGCCGCCGACCAAGCCTTTGAGTGAATCCAGCAACCCCATGGGATTTACTTGCCGCAGAAGTCGATGGCGGCTGCGATTTCCGTCTTCAAGGCGTCGCGCGGGACGATGCGATCGATGTAGCCGTGCTCCAGCAAAAACTCACTCGTTTGGAAACCTTCGGGTAACTCGATGCCGATCGTCGCCTTGATCGTCCGCGGGCCCGCAAACCCGATGAGTGCCTTGGGTTCGGCAAACACCAAGTCACCCAGTGATGCAAAACTAGCAGCCACACCGCCCATCGTTGGATGCGTCAGGACACTGATGAAAAGACCACCCGATTCGTGATAACGCGCCAGAGCCGCCGACACCTTGGCCATCTGCATCAATGACAGAATACCCTCGTGCATGCGGGCGCCACCCCCCGATGCACTGATGATGATCAACGCCAGATTCTGTTCGGTGGCACGCTCGATCAATCGCGTCAATCGCTCACCGACCACCGACCCCATGCTGCCCATGATGAACGCGCTGTCGGTCACCGCGAAGGCGACACGCCGTGCACGAATCATGCCCGTGCCTGTAACAACCGCATCACTCAAGCCGGTCCGCTTTTGTTCGCTGACGAGTCGTTCCGCGTACGCCTTGCGGTCGGAAAACGCCAAGGGATCGGTCGGTTGCAGGTGCTCGTTCATGGCCTCGAACGTGCCTTCGTCGAGCACCTGCGCGATGCGTTCCGACGCCGAAACATAAAAGTGGTGGCCACACTTGGGGCAGACGTTGAAGCGCTGCTGCACTTCCTTGCGATACAAGGAGGCATTGCAGCTGTCACACTTCATCCACAGCCCTTCCGGGACGCCGCGCTTGCGGGCCGTGGAGGCCGATTGCGGAGCGGGTCTCGGAGGCGAGTCCAACGCGGATCCCCCGGCAACCGGGCCAGCCGAAGCTTGGCCAGATCCATTTGTCATGGTTGTTGATCCGCCAGTGTTGGATGAATCCATGGGAGCAGCTGATTCCGAGTCAGGCGCCGCATCGGGGCCGGTGACAGCATCGTGAAGTGGCATCGTGCTCAATCCAAGATCATATCATCGACGGTGTGGTTGCCTGGAATCATCGGCAGAACGTGCTCTTGGTAGGGGACCTCCACGTCCAGCAAGAACGGTCCCTTGTAATCGATCATTTCGAGCATCGCCGATTCCAGGTCAGCTTTCTTGCGGACCGTCGCCGCACCACAACCGTAGCCCTTCGCAAT
This sequence comes from Planctomycetota bacterium, assembly GCA_039189905.1. GTDB lineage: Bacteria > Planctomycetota > Planctomycetia > Pirellulales > Pirellulaceae > Rhodopirellula. The sequence goes on along the minus strand of JBCCYK010000003.1, from coordinate 77,764 downwards.
CTGCACGAAGTTCGGGTAACGATCCTTGGCGTACTCAAACCGGTCCGCCTCGCTTTGTCCACGCGCTTCATCGTGGTGGATTGGTCCGAGGTAGGTGTGGGCACGATTGCGATCCATGAACCGGTCTTCCCACTGGACCACCATCCCCAGGTGCTGGTTATTGAGCAGCAGCACCTTCACGGGCAACTCTTCACAGAAACAAGTCGCCAGCTCCTGAACGTTCATTTGGAAGCTGCCGTCGCCATCGATATCAATCACCAGTGAATTTGGATGAGCCGCCTGCACGCCCATCGCGGCGGGCAAACCAAAGCCCATGGTGCCCAACCCACTGCTACTGAGCCACGTGCGCGGCTTGCGGAACTTGTAAAACTGAGCGGCCCACATTTGGTGCTGGCCAACACCGACGGTGATGTAGGAGTCGCGTTCCGCCGTGAGATCACTCAGTGTCTTCACCGCGTGCTGTTGCAGAATCCCATCGAACTGTTCGTCGTACTTCAGTGGGTACTCAGCCTTCAGCTTGTCACAGTGCTCTTGCCAAGCGTCGATCTCGGGCCGCTGCACGATCTTGTTGACCTCGGTCAGCACTTGTTTCACGTCGCCTCGAACCGGGATGTGCGCTTGTTTGTTCTTGTTGAGCTCGGACGCGTCGATGTCCACGTGGATGATCTTGGCATCCTTGGCAAAGGCTTCGACCTTCCCGGTTACACGATCGTCGAAGCGCACCCCCAATGCGATCAACAAATCACAGTCCCGAACGGCATAGTTGGCATAAGCCGCGCCGTGCATGCCCAGCCAATCCAAGGAGTGGGGGTCTTCTGGGCTGACAGCACCGATCCCCATGACCGTTGTCACGGTCGGTATCCCCGTCTTCTGAATCAGCGTGCGTAGTTCCTTGCTCGCCTCACCCGTGATGATCCCACCCCCGGCATAAATGACCGGTCGACGTGCCAGGCGGATCGCAGCAGTGATCTGCCGAATGGTTTCGGTCGGCACCGCTGTGGGAGTTGGATCGTAACCCGGTAGATCCATCGGTGGATCCATATCGATATCGGCGTTGGCCAACTGAACGTCTTTCGGCATGTCCACCAAAACAGGGCCGGGTCGTCCACTCGTCGCCACGTAGAAGGCCTCCTTCATGACACGCGGTAGATCCGCAATGTCGGTCACCAAATAATGATGTTTGGTGATGCCGCGACAGATCTCCACCATCGGGGTTTCTTGAAACGCATCGGATCCGATCGCAGCCGTGGGTACTTGCCCCGTGATGCAGAGCATGGGAACACTATCCAGCTTGGCATCGGCAATGGCCGTCACCAGATTGGTCGCGCCCGGGCCACTGGTGGCCATCACGACACCGACCTTGCCCGTGCTTCGCGCGTAGCCCTGGGCTGCAAAGGCGCCACCTTGCTCATGCCGTGGCAGCACCGTGCGTAGCGACTCGCCGAACCGCGTCAGCGACTGGTGCATGGGCATGCTGCAGCCACCGGGGTACGCAAAGAGGACTTCCACCCCGTGATCCACCAACGATTTGACCAGGATGTCGGCTCCGGTCAGGGTTCGTGAGGATTCGGCGGACTTGGGCTGCGAAGCAGTACTCATTGCGGGTCTATCGAGCTAGATGATCGGGGGACAAACGGTCAGAAAATCCTTGCCTGCGGCGGCATTCACGTCCAAATGGACCTTGCCGCCGACGCGCAAATCTTCCGATTGTTGGGGAATATCAGAGATTAAGTTCCCACCCGCACACTGGCAATGGTGAAAACCGAGGTCCAGCCCCGGACTGGGCCGACGAACCTGTTCTCCCCACCGGGATTTCATCGACCGTGAACACCGCCCTGAACGCCCTGTTGATTGGAGTGGCTGGTGCGTGCGGTGCCATTTGTCGCTATGGGCTCAATGGAATCGCCACCCATCCCGGGCTACAGGGGCTCGCAGGCGGGAGCCCCTACTTGGGGACCTTGCTCGCCAACTGCCTGGGATGTGCCCTGCTCGGGGGAGTCGCGGAATGGTTGTTGATTGCGGCGATCCAACCCGAAACCGGCCAAGAGAGACTTTTCCTTGCCATTCGCATCGGTTTTCTGGGCAGTCTCACGACCTTTTCCACGTTGATCGGGGAATCGCTCCAACTTTCAGGCTCGGGCAGGTTGGCCGCCGGAGTGGGGCTGCTGCTGGTCAATACGATCACCGGAATCGTGCTGTTTTTGGGTACCGGCTATTTGGTTCGAAGCTGGGCAGGATGAAGGTTGGATTGACAATGCGAAAGAACCAGACCGGCGCTGTGATGCTGTGGCTTGTGCTTCTGACACGCTTTGTAGCCGGGCAGGACACGTTCCGCTCCTCCGTGACGTCACCCCCCCACGCGGGGCGACTCGCGATCGCCGAACCAGCGCCCGCCATGGCATTCCCCGCGATCCCGGGAACGCGTCATCGCGTCCAGGAAGACACGGCCCTGAGGGCCATCGCCGCGAATCGCATCGCAGATCCCACTTCGCGTGTTTTGATTGCCGTCGGCGACGCGGGAGCGATCACGCGCAGTCCGGACGGCGGCCAAACGTGGCGCACGATGGAATCGCCAACCCAGTTCCCACTCGACGACGTGGTTTGGCTCTCTGACGAACGCGTCATCGTGGTCGGAGGCGCCTACGAACCGATCACGAACCTGTCACGCGGCATCGTGCTCGTGAGCGACAACGCGGGACTGAGCTGGCAACATGCCCATGGCGAAGAGCTGCCCAGGATCCGGCGTGTGGTTCTGGATTTCCGATCGGGGCAGGTCCTAGGACTGGGTGATCCATGCCCGGTCGAAGGCACTTCCCTTTTTGTCTCGCAGGATGGAGGTGTGACGTGGGGACCAACGCATGAAAGTCGGTGGCCGAAGGAAGACTTGAACGCTGCCTTTGCCGCAAACCCCGGCAGCACACGCGAACTGATGGACACAACGGGCCAGCGAGTGCGTTTCGAGACCGCTGATCACGGCAAGATCCAATGCGTCCCGTCACAGGGCTCGTCCGAGACTGGTGTTTGCACCGTCGTGCGTGGCAATAAGAACACGGCGTCCAAGGTGGTCATCTGCGGTGAAGCCACCCAGATACCTTGGGCCTGGCTCGGACGGGAATCGCTGATCGACGGCCAAAGAATCACCCTGATTCTCGATCACGCGGACTCGACCCCGGACGCGGTTAGGTCGCTCCAACAGCGCGACCGCCTCCGACAAGTCGCTGGACGCTTGGGGATCGGAGCCGTCCGCATTGCGACCGATCACGCAACGCGAGTCGCGATCCTTCAAGACAACCCTACGGCAACACTTGTCTCCGGCGAATCGCTTTCGGAGACACAACGCGATCGATGGCGACAAGCTCACCGAGAAGCCAAGGGGCAAGCCAACGCGTTTGCACTGAACGTCCTTTTTCGCGTGCATCGCCATCCCGGCAACGAAGAAAGGCCGATCCGTCCCAGCATTCGAACTCAAACCATGCTGACGCCACTCGCCTTGACCACCGATGACTTGATGCTCGATGCCGATCTGCTCCTTTGCCCCCACGCATACGCATGGCAGGGCACCACCTTTACCTTGCGAGGCCGGCCATTGACGACGGCCCATGCCAGCGGCTTCGACTCAGCGCCATTTGGGTCTCGCAAACCCAAGAAACAACTACCGCAAGCGACGCGTCACCGAGTGCAGATCGCCAACGCCGCCAAACAACATCGGGGACGCGTCCTGACGATGCTGTCCGACCAGGTCATGGAGCCGAGCTTGTTGTCACAAGTTCTCTCGCAGATGGAATCCATCGACCGCATCCGAATCATCTGGACCGCGCTCCGGCATTTGGAATCCGATCGCCATTCCGCAATCGCCCAAAAGGGGACGCAGGAGGAAGCCCTGTTGGCGGAACTAGCGAAGACCGGCTTTGCGCCAGCCGCCCGATGGGCCCGATTGAAGCAGCACTCCAACCATCACAGCATCGAGCGCCAGTGGGTGGCCCCAAAGGATTGGTTCACAGATGCGACGTCGCACTCGATTCCAAGTCCTCAGGCTCAAAGCACTCAGGCCAATGCGTTAAGTGTTCAGGCCATACGCCGCGAACAAGAAAAGGCCCAAAAGACCCCGATCCTGTCGACACGAGGTCCAACAAGATCACCGTTTCAGGTGAAGACCGCAGCCTACGAATCGGGTCCCGAAGACGTGATGCCGTCTCAGGCGACTTACCCCTGGGGAATCCAACAGACCCAAGGCATCGATTCTCTCCTGATCGATGGAACCCGCACCAAGTCCCCCGTTCCCATGCGAGTCAGTTCCGCGCTCGCGACGCAACAATGGGTCCGCTTGCCCGCGGCGCAACCGGACGCAGATCCCGTCAACGCGATGCCCAACCGGATATGGGATCTCCACCCCGTCGTGACGGCAGGCTACGGCGTCACACCGGCAACACTCGCTGCGAAACAGGCTTGGCAAGAGGTTCGGTTGCGGCAGCATTCGCCCCGTCCCCGGCTTGATGGGATGGCCGACGATCCCTGTTGGACCAACGCGGCGACATGGACCACGCCCCTTCACCGGGTCTGGCTCGCCTGCGACACGGACTACTACTTCATCGCGGTCGCCGCCCAGAAACCCAACCCGCAGGCGTCCCCGTCCGCCATCCGAATCCGGCTCGATCGTGATATGGATCCCCTCAACGCGTTTTGCCTGGATCTGTTCCCCAGTCAGGGTCGCTCGACAACCCATGTGGACAACCGGCATGCTTGGCAACCACGATGGTATGCTTCCTTGACTGACCCCGGTGCTACTCCCGAGCATGAATTGTTGGCAGAAATCGCCATCCCCCGCGGCGAACTTCCCAATCCGCCCATGCAATCGCCTTCGATGCCCATGTCTCTCGAACCTCGTGCCAAGGCATCACTTGGAACACAGCCGCGGCGCACCACGAGCCCACCCAAGCATTGGCTGATTAGCGTGACGCCGATTCCGTTGAATCCCCGTTCGTTGGACGCCGACCAGGGACCGCGAACGATCTCCGGCATGAATCCAATGCCGATCGCGACCCGTTGGCGCCGTGTCGAAGAAATCGCCACGCCATGACCCATGCAGAGCAAGCCGATGACGATTCATCTCCGACCGACAGCTCGTCTGCGACAGACAGCACGGCCCTCGGCGCAGCTCCCATCTATCGTGGGCACATGGTCGAGGGCGGCTTGTTCGCCAGCGTGCATTCTTGGCACGATCTGTTTCCCGCGCTTCGCTTGCTAAAAACCGCCCGCGTTCTGGCCTCACCCATCTGGGTCGGCATCGCAACGCTCGTCTTTTCACTGTGGCAGCTTGGCATCGAACGCTTCGTAGGGGACCTTGTTGGCTCCAGCGCGTTGGCGACGGCGATTCTTGTAAGCCCTTCGGAGATGATCTTTGCCTGGATCGGAAGCGGCACTCACTTCGATGCACCGGAGATGCTTCGGCCTTTTGTCGCTTCTGCAAACGGTTTTGCTGCCGTCACCTTGCTGGTTGTGTGGACACTCCTGGTCTGGACACCCTTTGCCTTGTCGTTTTTGCATCTCGGCGGTCACCTCACCTCGGGGCGTGATCTGCCGCGAACACGCCCCACCCTGGTGGCTTCGGTTCGCAAGACACCTCGGGCTTGGATCGCTTCCGTGGTTCCTGCCCTCGCATCGCTGCCGTTCCTAATCCTTAGCTGGCTTGTTTGTTGGCCCTATCTGAGCCTGTTTGGAGGACCCGAGACAAGTTTCTCGATCATGGATCTCGTGGCGGGCCTTTTGATCGCCGGATTGACACTGCCTGCGGCAATCCTGCTTGGTTTCAGCAAAGCCGCGATCCCGCTTTCCTGGGCGGCCATCTCGATCGAAGACGGCGCGGACGCGCTCGATGCGCTTAGCCGCGGGTATGAATACTGCCTGCGCCGCCTCGTCTACGCCGCCTTTCTCATCACCGTGGTCCTGTTGCTGCTCTTGGCCACTTCCCATGGGTTCAACTGGTTTTGTTCCACCCTGCTCGCCTTGATCCCAGTTCAGGCCGTCCCGCGATCTGTTCCCGGGATTCTCTCGGTCGTCACCAACGCGAGCCTGATTGCCTTGAGTTGGTCGCTTATCGGTGGGAGTTACCTCTTGCTTCGGCAATCAGCCGGTGGCCAGGAGATCGATGACATCCCGGAGGTCCCGGTCGCCCCAATGCCAGCGGTCCCCTCCGTGCAGCGGCCAACGTGAGGCGTGCATGATGCTAGGCAGATTCGGCTTCGTCCGATCGAGGCTCCAGCACGACGCACTTGGACCAGCCCCAGACAATCAAGGCGGTGACAAAGTAGGCCAAGACAAACTCGGCCACATGTCCGATCTGATCCGACGGCAACGCCAATTGGCCCCAAGCGCCTTCGGCTTCGACCGGGAATGGCAAGAAGATTCGGTTGCCCGGCAACGGTGAGTGCATCACACCGATCGCCGTGAGACAGCCCGCGACCGCCAGCACACACGAAGCCAGCTTCAGTCGGCGGTCGATCAAGGAAGCGAGAATCCAAGCCCATAGCAACGACGTCACAATGAAACCGTTGCTCAGCATCCTCAGCGTTGCGATGTCGTGCTGCAAAAAAATGTCGGCCAAGGCGGTTTCGCTGATGCCGGCTTCCAACAAAGCGACGTCGCCAAAAATCCGATCCGGCAGACTCATGGCCAGGTACGCCAAGGCCGGCAAGCAGGCGACCGCTACGGCGGCATAGTGGCGTTTCGGCGTTGCAAGGAACGTCTGCGACGTGATCTCCAATCCGATAAACACCAAAATCGGATAAACCACCGGAGCCGGGATCCAAGCATTGAGCCACGCGAAATACCCCAGAATCCCGGCCGATCCAATCAGCAACGCGGTCGCCAGCGTGTAACCGGCTCGGCCGCCCATCGCCTTGTAGGCCGGGTGGCCGATGTACGGCGTTGTCTGAATCACGCCGCCAGAAAGTCCGGCCAGCAAGGTCGCAGCACCCTCAATGCCAATCACAACACGGGTGTCGTAGTGGTCGCCCGCCGCCGCTGCTGATTCCGTGCAATCGATCCCACCCACAACTGTCGCCAACGCGAACGGGAGCACAAACGGCAAATAAACCACCGCATCACGGAGCGCGCTCAGCCACGCGAAGGAGAACGACTCCAGCCATCCCGTCGGCAGCCACACGACCTCCGGTGCATCTGGGAGTTCGTAACCAAACACACCAATCAGAGCCAAAAAGTAGTAGACAGCCACTGCCACCACGAGCGCGCCCAGAGTCCCCGGCGTTCGACCCGGCAAAGGCACGTGACCGATCAGGGTCCCGAGCACGATGATCAATGCCACCAAGCCCGGGAGTGGAGAACCGAGGATGTGAGTCAGAGGAAAGAAGCTGATTAAGACCAACGCGATGGCCGCCAATGAACCCAGCAAGCCAGCGCGTGGGACAAGGTCTCGTACCCAATTGCAAATCGGGGCAAGCATCAACTTCATGATCCCACTGATGACGATACTCGCCATACCAACATGCCATGTGTGAATCGACGCTTCCGTCACATCCATGCCGTTAGCGCGGGCCTGAGTGAAGCACGGCCCCAGCACCAACAGGATCATTCCGAAGGTGGATGGCGTGTCCAATCCCAGGGGCATCGCCGTCACGTCGGCCCGGCCATCACGCTTGGCGACGCGGAGCGCGAGCAAGAAGAACGCGATATCGCCAACCAGGACACCCAGAGCCGTTCCCGGAATCATGTGGGAAACGGTGAACTCTGCCGGCAATCCGAAACTCGCAAGGAGCGCGACGGTTAACAACAACCCGGCGAGATTATCAAGCATCAACCCAAAGAACGCATTGACATCACCCTTGGACAACCACCATCGCGGTGGAAGGGGCATGCCACCCGAAGCCTCGGGCGATGATTCGACTTCTGTCATGTTGCCAATCCAATCACGGCGCGACGGAACATTGAAGAGCGTACTCGCAGCACCGGGAAGCACGTGTTCTTCGGTGCCATCCGCCTGGAGACGTCACCCCCGAAGATTAACGCAACACGACGTCACACGTCAGTCGACAGGCAGATCCCCCTGTGGTTCAACGACACGTTTACGTGGGCACAAAGGATGGCGATCCGCCGAACGGGATCGCTGAAAGACAAAAACGCCGTGCTCGAGACGATGCTAGCCTTTGGCACGCTCTGCGTTCTTCAAGCTCAATCGCATGAGCGCCGCCAGATCCACCAAGTGGCGAAGGGAATCGCAGTGCGCCGTGTAGCGAAGACGCGGGCGCAAGGTATCACCACAAGCCCTCCCGCCAATGAGAAGCGGAACATCTTCGCCCAACGCCATCGCAAATTGGTTCTGTGCCGCCACGAACATATCCACCTCCGTGACCGTGGAAACACTCATCCATACTAACTGAGGGTCATAGTCATGGGCTGCCTGAATGAAGCTGTCCATCGGCAGGTTATTGCCCAAGTTCGTCGCGTTCCAACCCACCTCTCGCAAGGCCAACTCCACCAGAGCCGTTGGCAACTGATAGGGATCTCCTTCGGGTGCCCCGCCAATCGCGATCGGAGCATCGCGGTCTGGCACGGGCATGTCAGAACGCAACTCATAGATCAGACGCATCGCGATGTCACAGCCACGTCGCTCCTGGTAAACATCCAACTCGTTGCAGTCCCATGCCTCCCCGAAACCATGCATGGCATCGGTGATCAGTGATTCGGCCGCCTCGCTTCGTGTCGATCCTTCTGCAATTCGCTTCTGCAACAGCTGTCGACAAATCGGCTCATCGCCCTCCGCCAGGGCGTCTCGAAACGCCTGATTGACGGGGTCATTGTCCCCTTGGATCCGCATCCGCCGATTCGGGGCCAGGTTCGGTAACCCCAAGACCTCGGGGCGAAGAAGCTGCCGGTCGGTGTCGTTCAGGTACTTCTGCAGAGCATCCAAGGAAATGCGACGATGCCCGCCAACCGTCTTGATGGTGGCGATCGCCCCGCTGTCACACCAACGCTTCACCGACGATTCACTCACTTGGAGTGCTTTCGCGATGTTCTTCGGCGAAAACTGAGGCTGACGGGCGGCCACGGGACGACTCTGCCTACGCGTGGATGCGAAACGGCCACTTTTGAACGTTTTGCACGACTAAGAAACGTTCAATTGTAGCGGCGCCGGGAAGCTCGGCGGAGGACCGTTTCGCCGTGTTTTTGCAAATAAATGCGCTTTTCGTTCCGGAAATCAGATGCGACCCGTGCGACCCGCAAAAGAATTTTTGGTGAAACCGACGAGTTCCTGCATCTATTCGCTTGTCCCAGCCGAACGCCAACGATATACCTAATTGCACGACTTGGACGTTTTGGACGAGAATTTCGTCCATGGCAGTCCGGTGTCCCTCAGGATGGGGCTCGCGCACCAGGTTGTTCAATCTCCCTCCAACAGGTTCGCACGATGGTCACTAGAAGCCTTGAAGAGTCGTTGCCCACAACCGAGAGCCCGAAGCGGCGAGCGCTTCCCGCCCGCAAGCCAGCGTGGCTTCGCTCCCCCGAACTCGCGGTCGCCCTCGCGGAATGCCGGCCTCTTTTGACGAATTTCAACGCCTTTGACCCGTTGGCCCTGCGACAAGCCACGCGGCGACGTCTGAAAGCCGAGATTGACTTCATCGGCAATGAGTCGTTCGCGGACACGCGACAGGGAAAGCGGATCTTCAGTCAGCCCCTGGACCTGGGGCCCCGGCAGACGGCGCTCGGACTGGCCGCCATTCGTAAGAGCGGCATTGACCTGCCCATTCACCTGAGCCGCCTGTGCGAGGCCCCGCTGCTCAAGCCCGATCAAGAGAAGATGCTCTTTGAGCGGATGAATTTCCTGCTTCAACAGGCAGCGATCCATCGCAGTCTGCTAAATTCGGAACGCCCCTCTCGCCTTCGGCTGGAGCTGATTGAAACGCTCATCGCGTTGGCGGACTGGCATCGTGACCGAATTGTCGAGGCCAACCTGCGACTCGTCTTCTCGATCGTGAAAAAGTTCGTTAATCCGAACAACAACTTCGATGATCTCTTGAGTGATGGCATTGTGGCTTTGATCCGGGCGGTCGAAAAATTCGACTTCGATCGTGGCTTCCGCTTCAGCACCTACGCGACGCAAGTCGTCCGACGAAACTCCTATCGCACGGTTGTGTTGAAACAGCAAGAACGCCAGAAGGTACTGGGAGGATTGCAGGACATGGATTTGGATCTCAGTGAAGAAGAACGCGAATCAGCGATCAGCGAGAAACGCTGGCATGAACTCCGTAGCAGGCTGAGTGTGATGTTGGGACATCTCGACCGACGCGAGAAGCTCATCATTCGGGCCCGGTTCTCGCTTGGCTCGCATCGAAAAGTGCATACGCTGCAGTCTCTGGCCGACCGTTTGGGCGTCTCGAAAGAACGCGTACGCCAGCTCGAGAGACGTGCCCTCGACAAGCTTCGTGCAATGGCGGGCAACGCGCAGCTCGCCGAGTTGGAGGCTTGAACGGGTTTCGGGCGAAGGATCCAGAGCTCGGAAGATTGCATTTACTCCCATTGGCGTTTCCCCACGGATGGATACGCCCCTTCGGCGGTCTGAATGATGAACCCGACTGGTGACGGAACGAATGTGCCGCCACCGCATGCGGGCGACGAACGCTATCGAGCGAAGATCGATTTGCCGGTTTCAGCGGAGGAGGCGTTTGCGTATCACGAGCGGCCTGGGTGCTTGCAACGTTTGACGCCTCCATGGGAATCCGTCCGTGTCGAGTCGTCGGATCAATCGTTGCATGTTGGCAGTCGCGTCGTCATGAAAGCGAAGGTTCTCGGCATGCCGCTTCGGTGGCGAGCCCGACACACGGAGTATTCTCCACCGCATGGATTTGCGGATACTCAGGACGCAGGTCCTTTCCACTCCTGGAACCACTTCCATCAATTTCAGCCAATCAACGATTACCAGTGCGACTTAACGGACGACCTTCGTTACCGACTTCCATTGGGATGGGCCGGACGCCTGTTGGGTGGCCGCTTGGCACGACGCGCGATTGAGTCGCTGTTTGCTTATCGTCATCGAATCACGCACGATGATCTTGCTTTGCACAGTCGCTACGCCGTCGCGCCGATGACCATTGCGATCTCCGGGACCTCAGGCTTAGTGGGAAGCTCCATTGCCAGTTTGCTGACACTGCTGGGACACCGAGTCCTGCCAATTACGCGCGGCGACAAGGCAGACAGCGACGCGATCGCTCCTTGGGGAGAACCTCAGGAAGCCCGCAAACTTCGTGGTGTGGATGCCGTCATTCACCTTGCCGGTAAGTCCATCGCAAGTGGTCGATGGAGCAAGAAGCTGAAATCCGAGATTCTCTCCAGTCGGGTGGAGAAGACGCGCCATTTGGCGGAGTTGATCGCAAGTTGCGAAGACGGTCCCAGAACGTTCCTGTGTGCGTCTGCAACGGGCATTTATGGATCCTGTGGCGATGCGTTGCTAACCGAGCAGTCTCCCCCGGGGGATGACTTTTTATCCGGCGTCGCCGTCGAGTGGGAACGGGCTTGTCAGCCAGCCGTGGACGCCGGTTGCCGTGTCGCCCACGCGCGACTCGGCATCGTGCTGGATCCCAACGGCGGCGCACTGCAGAAGATGCTGCTTCCCGCGAAACTTGCCGGCGGACGACTGGGAAACGGACGTCAGTGGTGGAGCTGGATCGGGCTGGACGATGTCGTGGGTGGACTCTATCACCTGCTCGCTTCCGACAGCCTGTCGGGCCCCTTCAATTTCGTGTCGCCCAACCCGATTCAAAACGCGGATTTTGTGCGTGTGCTTGGAAAGGTGATTGGTATCCCGGCCCTTTTCCCGGCACCGGCGCCCCTGCTGCGGTTCGCGTTGGGGGAAATGGCTGATGCACTCTTGCTCGCGAGCAGTCGGGTAACACCAAACCGTCTGCTTGAATCGGGGTACCAGTTTCGATTTCCGGAACTGGCGGATCAGCTTCGCTACTGCTTGGGTCGGGTTCGGAAACCGTCCCAAGAAGACCCCAGCGATGAGGACGGCCGCTGATTTCTGTTTCGCTGGACTGGCGATGATGTCGCATTGATCGCTATCGTCGCCGGATGCTTTGCGGGATAGCAGGCTTCTGCACCAGAACAGGAAGTTTGATCGATGGGTACGCGAGAACCTCACCCAATATGTCACGCCACCGCAGCGGACGAACGGCGCACGCCTTCGCAGAAACTCTCCCCATCGCAGCCACCCGTTGCGATCACGGCTGAGGATCATCCAAGAATCCTCATCTCGCGGATGAGCGCGGTCGGAGACACGATCCTGACGTTGCCGGTCGCCTGCGCGCTGCGAGAGCACTTTCCCAATGCGTATCTGGGCTGGGTCGTCGAAAGCAAGGCGGCCACCATGGTGCGAGAACACGATGCCTTGGACACCGTGATCGAATTGCCTCGCAAGTGGTTCCTATCGCGGCGAGGTGTGAAACAGGCACGTGAAACCCTGCGTGAGCACGATTTCGAAATCACACTCGATTGCCAGGGCAACACCAAATCGTCGCTGGCCTGCTTTCTCTCCGGTGCAAAGCGTCGTATCGGATACCAAGGCGCCCATGCATTGGAGCTGAGTCCGCTTTTCAACAACGAGCGTGTCCCCCCAGCGCTCACCCACCTGACGGATCGTTCGCTCGAACTGCTGAGTCCCCTTGGCATCCACTGCCCGGCGGTGCACTGGCGCGTCCCCATCGATCCAAGTGAGCGTCAATGGGCGCGTCAGTATCGGGCACAATTTGATGAGAAACGGATCGTGATCCTCAACCCGGGTGGCACGTGGCCGTCCAAGTTATGGGAAGCCGATCGTTTTGCATCGACCGCGCGATACCTGTCCGATCGCTATGGCTACCGCGCGTGGGTCGTGTGGGGCACCTTCGAGGAACGACTGATGGCGGAACAGATTGTCGAGGCGTCGGCTGGGACCGCGACGCTGACCCCGGATACCTCTCTCATGTCACTGGCCGCGTTGATCGAGTCAGCGGACTTGTTTATCAGTGGTGATACCGGGCCGCTGCACATGTCCGTCGCCGTGGACACCGCCACCATAGGGCTTTACGGAGCGACCCGCCCTGGTGACTGTGGTCCCTACGGCCATACTGCGCTCCAGAACGCATACGAGTCGGGCAGTCGGCGGCATCGTCGTCGCGCTGACAATCGGGCGATGCGAAGCATTGGGGTGGAACATGTTTGCCAGGCCGTCGACGATCTCCATCGACACCTCGTCGACGTGTCGCAAGTCAAAGCGGCCTAACCCAAGCATTAGGCGTTTGCCGGTCGCAACAAGTCCAACCGATAGTCGCCCGCTGTGAAGGACTTGCCCGTCTGGAGCGAGTTGAGAGTGATCTTCGCCGGACTGAAGAGCATCGGGTCCACCTTGTAAAAGTCATGGTCGTAAGCTCGAAAGACATCGGCAAAGCGTCGACCATGATCGGAGGAAGCAAGACTGGGAACTTGTTCGATCACATGCGCGATCAGGTCATCATCGCAATCGACCCACATCGTGACAGCGCCTCCATAAAGAATGGCATCGTTGGTGCGCCCGATGCCTTCGACCATGTCGCCGGGCTTGGCTGGAACGGGGAGGGGAGCGTGCCCGGTTGCGGACAACACTTGCGCCACGTCGAAGTCCAACGCGTGCAGCTTGTGCATGGCCGTCTCGATGCACCGGGCGACGACTTGAATACTTCCCGCGATGGAGGAACTTGGCGCGACACCCAGGCAGACACGTTCGGGCCTTACACCCGTTTGATCGCAAATCGCTTCGATCGCCGCCCGCGTTGGCATGGAATCCGATTCCAGCACTCCAACGGCCGACACCGTGTCGTCGGCGGGCACAATGAGGTTCAGGTGTTCGAGCATCTCTTCGCGCCCACGTAAGGAGCGCATCGGCCCGCTCGCCATCGCGAAGTAATCATCAACACCAAGGGGCCAGCCGGCATACTGTGCCGCGAGGCATGCTTGGAGGGGATGATCCGTGATCACGGAAACAAGATCATGAACCGGCCAATCGGACGGCGCGTTGTTGAGGCGAATGTCCGCCAGGTCGGCCATGCAAAGTCGGGCCAGGTAAAGGCCTGCCGAAACGGAGCCGCTGGCCTTGACACCGGCGTCGACCACCCTCGCCCCACCGATGTCCACCACCTCACACAACGTCAAGGCAACGTCATCCAACCAACTCTGAAAGCAGCCCGCGGCCCGGGCGAAAGAAACCTGTGGTGGCAAAGATCGCGGGATAGGCATGGGAACTCGATCTGTGAGAGAGTATCAAAGGAGACGCCGACGCGCAGCAGGCTACTGGCCGCCATGGCTCCGCAACAGAACCACCCAGTCTTGATCGACTACCGCCTCATGGCGATCTATGGGTGGCTGGCCAACAGCAACCCAATCGGCCCCGGCGACCGAATCGATGGAACCCGTTTGCAGCGGCCCACCTGACTTGGGATCAAACCAACGGACCGACCAAGACTCGGCGTGACCCTCGGAGTTTTTGTTGGTCACGGGTAGCCTGACGCGCGTGGTCTCACCGCCGCTCAAATAGATCACGCACGCTTCGTTCTCGATCACGCTGCAAAAGTCGTTGGGACAATCCGAGCGTTCATCATCCGATTTCAGTTTGGACAGATCCAGATGGGACTCGAAGAACCTGCGGGCGATCGCGGACTGTTGCCACATCGCTTCCCGCTCTCGCCAATCTTCTGACGTCAGATCATTGTGTGGGTGCTTGGCACCAAAGTACCAGTCGACGCCCGATGCCCCCGCCAGCAAAGATCCCCATAGCACGTGTCGCCGTATGACATCGTGGTCCGGATCCTCGGAGTCCGTCACGACGCCGTCTTGCCAGGGCCCAATCTCATCCATGCCAATCAGCCATCGATGTCCCGCCTTCTTGCTCTTGTTTATCCAACGACGGACCTCCCCGTGGACCTCTTCAGGCCGATGCACTTGGAACGACAAACCATCCAACGACTCGTGCCCAACCAAACCTGTTGTCACTTTGTCTTTCGCTTTCCCCGTCGCGTGCGTGTGAATGATGACCGGATGGTCATAAGGGTCGTGTTTCTCAAAGAAGTCCGCCATATGCTTCTGTTGTTCATTCGTCTGGCCGCGGGGTGAGAAATCGGCTGGCCCGTTTTCCTCGCCCAGATTCCAAATCAGGGCCGGATGATGGGCAAACCTGGCAATCAGCTCTTGGTAGTAGAGCCGACGCAAACGCCCGACGTCGCCGTCGTCGAGCAAGCGTTCGTTCTCGGTCTCCTGCAAAACCATGTGTAACGCGATCCCTTTGCGCTGCATGCGCTCAAACACACGATCCCATTGTTCTAGCTTGCTGCAATCGAAACGCGCGAAGTCGTTCGGTGACGTGTAGGGCCAAACGTCTTGGCCATCGCCTTCGAGGTTGAGTGTCAAGAAGTAGACGGAGTTGACTCCCTGACTGGCGAGATAGTTGATCCCGCCAATCAACCCCTTTCCGCGTCCGTTGGCCCAAATTGGATCTCCTTCCTGCCAATCGCGCACATGAGGTTGATACCGATGCACATCCTCGGGAGCGACCGCTTCACCTTCGCGCTCACTGCGAACAACTCGCGAGGTGCCATCAAAGTCGCTGTAGGCCAGCAGATTCTCGGGGCTGCCACAGCCGGTCTTGATCCACACGCCACGATTGAGTGCAAAACGAAAGAATCCCTCTTTGATGCGGATGAAACCACGTTCATAGAAATCCCGTGAAGAGACGTCTTGGCGGCCCGGGCGCGGCACCACGTGGAAACTTCCACTTGCACCGGAGAGTTGCACTGGCTCTCGTTTGCCCTTGATCGCATCCCCGACCGCACGGTCGACAACCAGGTTCAGTTCTGCTTGGTAAGACCAGGTGCCGACAAGATCTGGTGTGAAACGAGCCTTCCAGATGCCCCCGCTCGTTGCACCGCTATCCGCTGCTCGGCCATCAGCGGCGTAGAAGCCGCGTATCCGACGCACGTCATCGCCGCACCGAAATGTCACGTCCAGTTGATAGTGGGTGAAAGGATTGGGTGTGGCTGATTCGGATGTTTCAGGGCCTTGAAACGAAAACTCCATGGGATGCCACAACGCGCTTGTCGAAGTCGCGACGGGCTTGTGTGTGCCTTTGCGGGGCAACGTTGATAGTCGCAGTCTTTCCAGCGACGTCAGTTCGGGTCCACCGCCGCGGTTCCCGCTTCCTGACGCGATGTAAACTTCATCTCCAATGACGGCAAACCCGCTTCCATGTCGACCGCGTTGGAGAGAAGGCCAATCACTCCATTGCCCTGACTGGATGTCGAGTACCTCAACCTCGTCGTGCGCCGGCTTTTGGTCGCCACTTTCCCCGCCACCGATGACCAGCATCCCTTCGTAAGCCATCGCCATGTTGCCCGCTCGTTTCGTGGGTATGGGCGCCGGGGTGTGCGGTTCGGGCAACCAACGACCTTGTTCGAATTCGAATACGTCCACCTCCTCCACGGTTTGGCGAAAGGTGGCGTTTTTCTTCTGTTCCGTGCGGCGACCTGCCGCGGCCACGAGCTTGCCGTCAACAACCGCAGCTTGAAAGTGATCCCGCGCATGCGGGGCGTCCGGCAGGATTTCCCAATCACCGGTCACGGGGTCATAGGCGTCCAACCAGGGCACATAACCGTCGACGTGCCCATTGGTGATGCCACCCACCAAGTAGATGCGCCCATCATGATAGACCGCGCCCGCGCCCCCGCGTCGCCGCGACTCGGGTATCCCATGAACGAATGCAAACTCATCGCGTTTGGGATAGTAAACCACCACCTTTTCCAGTGGTGTCTCACGGGGATAACGGCCCGTCATCGCGCCCATCAGATAAATCGCGTCGTCCACCACGACCGCTTGAAAATGATGCAGCTCTATCGGGGTGGGTGATAGCGCGGTCCAAGTCTTGGTCGTTGGGTCAAACACATCCACCGGGTTGATGCGACGTCCACCGATGAGATAGGCCTTGTTTTCAAAGGCAATGAACGCGGCCTCGTGACGGGCCGTTGGCATCCCAATTGTCTCGACGGTTTCCCATGTGGCCTCGTCCGCCGCTACGATCGAGCCGACGGCAACCAACACAACAAGACAAGTGGTCCGATCAAGCCAATGCAACATGGAAACCGCCAAGGAGCCAGCGAGTAAGAAGAAACCGTGTCTCGTTGAAAAGTGGGAGTGGCCAAGAAAACGCGTTTGGCCGCTTGCCTCACACCTTAATCCAATCATTCTCCCGTGATGCGGTCATAGCCTTCTTGATAGCGCGCCTGCGTATGCTCGACGATCTCGTCTGGCAGAGGCGGAGGCGGGCTGTCGCGATCCCAGTCCGATTCCTGCAAAAACTCCCGGACGAACTGTTTGTCGAAAGAACGCTGCGAGTGCCCGGGTTGGTATTCATCGGCAGCCCAGAATCGTGAGCTGTCTGGTGTGAGCACTTCGTCGATAAGCATGACCTGACCTTCATGCTGGCCAAACTCAAATTTGGTATCCGCAATCAAGATGCCTCGCAGAGCCGCCGCGTCGGCTGCACCACGGTAAATTTGCAGCGAGAGCTCACGTAGCTGTGCTGCCAGCGAGTCACCTAACGCCTTGGCCATCACCTCGAACGAGACATTCTCATCGTGACCCTCTTCCGCCTTGGTCGCGGGGGTGAAGATAGGCACTTCCAGCCTGGAGCACTGCTTCAGGCCCGCTGGCAAAGCAACACCACACACGGATTGCGTCGATAAGTATTCACGCCAACCGCTGCCCTCCAGGTACCCCCGGACAACGCACTCAAACGGAACCACCTTGGCCTTGCGCGATACCATCACACGTCCATCCAGTCCGGATAGGTCGGCCTCGGGTACCTTGGAGCGAACGGCATCGGGAACCGTTGTCCCCATCAGGTGATGCGGCACGATCGATAATTGCTCGATCAAGTCAAACCAGTGAACGCTCATCGATGTGAGCAGACGGCCCTTGCCGGGAATCCCATTTGGCAAAATGTAGTCGAAGGCCGAAATCCGGTCCGTCGCCACAATCAACAGGGAATCCCCCAGATCGTAAACATCGCGTACCTTCCCGCGACGAACGGGGAAGGGAAGATCCGTTCGGATCAGGGCACCCTGGCGATCGAAATCAAGCATTTTGGACGAGCGTGGCGAGGAGAGCGAAACCGCGACGCGCAATAGAACGTGGTTCCGCCCAAACTTGAATCCCCTATCGCCTCGCGATTCATGTTTGAAACGACTACCATGGGGCCGCGCGGGGAACCCCTTCCTTGCCCGCACCTCGTCATGCGTCCTGACGCACCTCCCCCGAACCCCCTGGCTACCTCGATCATCATGGGACAAATGCAGTTCAGTGTCCCAGAACCGGCCCGGGAGTTCTTTGATGCCTGCCATTGGTCCGACGCGTATTTGTGCGGCATCGAGGGAGTCCCTTGGCCAAGCCGAAATTCTTTTCAAAATGATCAGCTGATCATTCAGCGCAGCGTTGACTCGTCAGCCAAGCTCCACATCACCTGCCCGGTTCCTGAGCTTGGTTACCGGGTCCTGACAACGTGCTCGCTACGCTGCGACGCGCGTCCTCACCGGTTCCTACTGGAGTTGGCCCGCGGCAGTTGTTATCGCGTTCGCGTTCAATCCGACACGTGGCAGCGCGGCGGATTGGCCCTGAGCGATCGTTTTGATGAGCTGCTTCAAAGCGGGACGCAGGCATTCTTGGATGTCGCTTCCAATTGGGATGACTCTCCTGACACCACCAAACGCACCTTGGTGGCCTTGGCCCATTTGGAATCCGCGGCGGATGAGCTGGGTTCGCTGTTCGCCGAGCAATCAATTGCGTTTCGCCGCAAACGGGAAACCCGCCTGACCACCATGCTGGCAGCGGGCATCGTGCCATCCGCCCCTTCGGAACCCTCCGCGTCGGAGACACTCGCCGATCGGGTGCCCGCGCTCAATCAATTCAGTCAATCCTTCAACGCGGCCGCGATTCGGATGAGCTGGGGCGACATCCAACAGGACTCCGGCGAGCTCGATTTCCAGGATGTGGAAGAAAGCGTCGCTGCCTGTCAGGCACAAGGGTTGCGGATCATTGGCGGACCGCTGGTTGATCAGCGCGAAGGTCTGTGTCCTGACTGGCTGGCCTTGTTTGACGACCGTTTTGACAAGTTGGTCGAAACGATGACCAGCTTCCTCGAAAAAACCGTCACCCACTTTCGAGGCCGCGTCAACCTTTGGAATGCGGCGACGGCACTCAACACTGCCGGCCCTTTGAAGCTCGATGACGAACAGGTCATGCACCTGTCGATCACGGCCTTACAAACGATTCGCCGTTGTGACCCCACCACACCGGTGGTCATTTCACTCGACCAACCTTGTGGAGAATACCTATCGCGTGACCAGAATGGGATTTCACCCCTGCACTTCGCCGACGCGCTTTTGCGTAGCGGACTGGGGCTTGCCGGTATCGGACTGAACTTTCGATTTGGCTTTGCTCAACATGCGACGTCGCCCCTGTCAACGATGGACTTCGGTCAAACGCTCGACCGCTGGGGCACGCTCAACGCTCCGTTGATGGTGCAGCTGTCGGTTGCCGGGGCACCTGGCAATGACGATCTCGCTCGGCTCAAAACCGAAACGTATCCCATGTCGCTGCAACTGAACGGGGACGCAGACGCGTGGGCTGATTGGCAGAACCGTTTTGCCGGTCCCCTGATCCGGACCTTGCTAGCCAAACCGATCGTGCATGCCATCGTCTGGGAATCATGGTCGGACCAGCATCCTCATGTCTCGCCACACTCCGGCCTGCTGGACTCCTCCGGCAAACAACGTCCCTTGTTGGACTCGGTGACCACCCTTCGGAAAGAGCTCTTGTCATGACAACACGATCCGACGCCGTGATATCTTCATTTTCCAGAGTTTGTGGTGCCAAGCTGATCGTCTTCGCCGGACTGGCCTTGGGCTGGGAGGCTGCCGCCGAGGAAACCCATCAGATCCGACCGGTTGGCGAGGTTGAAACGGTGCACGAAGGCTTTGCCTTCACAGAAGGTCCCGCCGTGACCGGGGACGGCACGCTTTACTTCACAGACATTCCTAACAGCACGATTCACCGTGTTGCCACCAATGGCACGCTCAGCGTGTTCACCGACAAATCCAACCATGCCAACGGGCTGTGGTATCTCGGTGAAGGGCAGATGTTGGCGTGCGAAATGGACGGGGCCGTGGTTCGCTACTCGCTCGAAACGGGTGAACGGACTGTGTTGATTGACCAGCACGACGGGGCACGATTCAACGCTTGCAACGATCTGGTCCCCGACGACGCGGGTGGCCTCTATTTCACGGACCCGCTGTTCCGCGCCCCGACCCCATTGCCGCAAGAAGTCCAAGCCGTCTACTACCTGGCTGCCGATGGCAACGTGTCACGTGTGACGGGCGACATCGCGGCTCCCAATGGGATTGGCTTGTCCCCCGATGGCGAGACGCTCTATGTGATCCCCAGCCAACAGTCCGACATGCTTGCGTACGATGTGGCGGGACCCGGCAAACTCCAAGACGGGCGCGTGTTCTGCACGCTCCAGCAACCGGAAGGCAAAACCGGCACAGGGGGCGATGGAATGACGCTTGATATTGAGGGCAACCTCTACATCACGACCAATCTGGGCGTCGAGATCGTCAGCCCCGATGGTCGGCAACTCGGGTTGGTGCGATTTCCCCAGCAACCGGCCAATGTGACGTTCGGGGGCCCGGAATTCAAAACGCTGATCGTCACCGCGCGAACTGGCGTCTACCAAGTTGCCATGCCGATTGCGGGACTGCGTTAGTAAACAGGCGCAGCTTGATTTTCGGGTGGAAGACGCGACGAGTTGGGCCGATTCCCACCGGCCAACCTGTGATTTGCCAGTGGCCGGTAGGAACCGGCCCTACCCGACAACTAAGCTGCGACAGAACACATAGGAACGGAATCACAAGCCGAACTCGCTCTTCTTGCGTCTCAACAATCGCCGCAATTTACTGGCCAAATTGATTTTGCGGGAAACTGACGGTTTCGCTACAGTTTCACGCTGTTGTGTTTCGACGCTCGCGGCGACTCAGGTCTGGACCGTTCCCGTGGGCACCGAACGCGCACCACCGTAGCGATGACGGCGGGACTTGTTTCAAGGAGGAAACCATGTCGGGCGAATCATTCCGGTTCATACTTGCCAGCGACTTCCATCTGGAAACGCCACTGGGCGACCTGGATCAGTTGCCACCCCATCTGGCCGACGCGCTTGCGACGGCCCCCGCGGACGCTGCCCGCAACGTGTTCGAAGCGGCCCTGGCGGACAACATCGATTTCTTGGTCCTCACGGGTGATCTTCTCAACCCCGTTGCGGCTGGACCGCACGGCATGTCGGTCATCCTCGATGGCTTGGACCAGCTCCACACGGCAGGCAAACCGGTCTATTGGGCGGCCGGCACCGCCGATGACCCGCAAAGATGGCCCGAGGCGATCCCGATGCCGTCCGGGATCACACTCTTTCCGAAAGACCGCCCCCAAACCATCCTGCACGAACGTGGCGGGCGAAGCATCTGTGCTTTGGTCGGTCGAAGTTCCCAAGGAAGATCCGGGCTCAACGCAGCCGGATTCCAGTGCGAACCCCAAGATGTTTTCACCATCGGCGTCGGTCACGGGACCGCCTCAGCAGAAGCCCTCGCGCAGGCGAAGTTCGATTACTGGGCGTTAGGCGGTCCGCACAACCGTCTCGATATCGCAGGCGGATCGTCGGGCGGTGCCAGCGCGCCGGGTTCCCCGCAAGGACGCGATTGGACCGAGCCCGGTGCCCATGGATACCTGGTCGTCGACGTCGACGCAGACGGTAATGTGAGGTCGCACCAAGTCGCCACGGATCGTTTCCGTTATTGTCACACGGAGATCAGTACCGACGAAATCCGGACCGCGGGTTCGCTCCGCAATGTGATCGGACAACAGCTTGCATCCTTAACCAGTGAACACAGCGGTCGCCATCTCCTTTGCTCGTTCGAGGTCATGGGCGGGACCGCTGAAACGCTCCAGTCCATCGGCGATCCAGCGGAACTGGTGCGACAACTTCGACGCGATCACGGGCAGTCGAACCCCGCGGCATGGGTGACCCGCCTGACCATCCACACCCCTTCTTCCTATCCCAAAAGCTGGACGGACGAAGACACTATCCTGGGCGACTTTCTTCGAGCCGCAGACAAGTTGCGGAAGCAAGGATTGGCCGCGTCGTCGGACGACTCCAAAGAGGCCAGTCAGCGTGGTTCCTTGATGGCGATGACGGAAGAACACAGTGACCTGTCCGAACCCGTCGCCCAGATGCTGGGCGACATGCCGGCCGATTCACGCGAAACCGTTCTGAACGACGCCGTGCTCTTGGGCGTCGATTTGCTTCGTGGTGGCAAGCTGTCTGTTCCCGCCACAACCCTTTCCAAATCCAAGGGCACGGTTCGCTAAGCAAGCCGATCCGAGTTCCCGACTGGCCGGATGCCACTTCAACAGGACTTCAATGATGAAGTTTAAAGACATTCAGATCGATGGTTTTGGTGTGTGGACCGGGCTGTCCGTTGACTCGCTCAACGAGGGCCTCACACTCTTTTATGGTCCCAATGAGGCGGGCAAAACCACGCTCATGCAGTTCATGCGTGCGATGCTCTACGGCTTCACCGAAGAGCGTCGCGCTCGCTACCTGCCGCCGATTCATGGCGGCACCCCGGGCGGGGCGCTCCGCGTGAGCGGCCCCGGTGGTGGCTATGAAATCCAACGCCATGCGTCCCTATCGGACAACGACGAAATCGGACGCCTGACGGTGACCGGCAGTGACGGGCTCACCCAGGGCCAGCATCGCCTGACGTCGCTGCTGGGACAAGTCGATGAAGCCATCTACAACAATGTCTTCGCGATCGGAATCCGCGAGCTACAGGAACTCAGCACACTCGACAACACCGCTGCTGCGGACGAACTGTACAAGCTGAGCAGCGGCTTGGATCGTGTGTCGCTGGTCGACGTTCTACGCAATCTTCGTGCCGGGCGTGCGGACTTGGTTGGCGAACGAGACCTGGATGCTTTTGACGCCAATTTGTCCAACCCGCTTGTCGCGAATCAACTCCGATCTGCCGTGGTGCGCCGCAATCGGCTTCGTGATGAGGTCAGCCGCCTCTCAGGTGGAACTCGGCGTTGGAGCGAACTGGCCACGCAACGACAATCGCAATCGCAAGAAATCGAAGCCTTGCGAAATCGAATGTCGACCTGGGAACGGGAATCCCGCTGCGTGGAAGTCGCCACCAGCGTCTTCGACGCTTGGCAGCAGCGCGCGGAGATCACGGCCGAAATCGAAGAGATCCAGGACGAAACGTACCTGCCCGACGAAGCCCCCGCGCAGCTTGTTCAGATCGATGCGTCGATGGAAGAGCGTCGCAACAAAGTCGATGAGATCAAGAACAAACGTCGTCTGATTCGTGACAAAGCCGAACAGCTTCCCGTCAACAAGCGGCTGTTCGAACTGCAAGGCCGCATCGAAGCGGCGACCGAACAAGCAACCTGGGTCGAGGCGCTCCAAGAACAAATTGAACGCTTGGATTCCCAGATCGAAAAGGCTCGGCAACAGGTCGACGTCGACGCGGACCGGCTTGGCATCAACGAGGATGACCGCCTGCGTCTCGCGGAAGGAGACACGGGTCCGCTCCCGAATCTCTCACGTCAAACGCTTGCCACGCTATCCGAACCCGCCAAGCGCGTCCGCGAGGAAACGTTCCAGCTTAAGCAAGCCCGGGATGCGGGACGCGGACAAAAAGAACGTCTGCAAAAGCAAGACGCGGAACTTCAAGACGTGTTGCAGCGGGCCAACGCCACGGACCTGCAGGCTGCCATTCGACGCACCACCGATCAAATCTCCTCGCTCCGCCAGCGACATCAACTTGGTGAACATCTCGAGAAGCTCACCCGTCACTACCGGGAACTGGAACGCGAGTCGATCGAGCTGACAACCGATGAAGCCTTGCCGGTGGACCGGGTGATGCTGCTCAGTGTCCCCTTCATCGTCGGCGGCGGTCTGATCTTCTATGGCCTTTTCAACGTCGCTCAGATCACGACCTTTGTGTCGGAACCCAATCCGAACACCGGGATGCTGTACATCCTGTTCGGTGCGATGGCAATGCTGGTGTACTACTTGGGCCGCGAACGTGGCCAACGCACCACCGCTATCGATCTGGAGGATTGCGAACGACAGATCGAGAGCATTCGACGTCAGATCCGCGAAGTTGAAACGGAGCGACACGACATCGATGATGAACTGCCCACCAATCTCGACGCCATCGAGTCACGCATGCGGGAATCCGAGTCACTTCTGAACGACCTGGAATCCATGCTGCCGCTTTATCATGCCCGTGAAGTTGCCCTTCAGTCCTATCAGTCCGCTCGCAACTGCGCGACACACGCTGCGGACGGACTGCGCGAAGCCAAACGTCAGTGGACAGGCACGCTGGAACGGCTGGGCCTGTCCAAAACCATGTCACCCAAATCTGTTCGTACGCTCGGTGATGGCTACGAAACCCTGCAGGCCAGCATGAAGCGTCTCAATGACCTTCGTGATGAACGTCAGCTGCGACGTCGCGAACAACAAACGATCGCCAAACGCATTGAGGGTCTCTACCTGGAAGCCATCGATGCTCGCGACGACGTTGATTTATTGGAAACAAAACCGACGCTCAAACCCTCCGAGATGTATGACGCGGAAGAGGGGGCGTCGCCGCTTGTCAGTGTCGCGGAGCACAGCGAAACCCATCCGACCCGACGACGCATTCCTTCCAACCCGCTCGATCAACTTAATCACCTTCACGAGGAACTGGCGCGGCAGCAACACTGGATCAAGCAACGCCGCAATCTTCGCGATCAGGATGCGGAACTCAAGAAGCATCAGGCATCGCAGATGCGCGCCATCGAACGCTCCGAGCAACAACGTCGTGCTTTGTGGGCCAAGTGTGGGGTCGCCACCGCGCAGCAGTTCTACGGCTTGGTGGATCGCAAGTCTCAGCTCGCTGAACTAGGACGCAAGCATGACGAGGTGGATCGACAGATTCGTTCCATCATCGGGACCAACATCCCCTACGAAGACGTGGAGTACGAGATCGACGGCGTCAGTGCCAGCGATCTCGAACGTCGGTGGGAATCACTAACAACACAGATGGCCGACACGGAAACGAGGATTGGTAACCTGCAGACCGCAAAAGGCGAGCTAACGCAGGAGATGAAACAACTGGGCGAAGATAACCGCCTGATGACCACGCGTTTGGAACTCAACGCGGTTGAGGCTCAAATCGAGTCGCTTATTTCTCGCTGGCAAACCATGGCCACTGCCAGCTCCTTGCTCGAGGACGTCTGCAGCACCTTCGAACGCGAGCGGCAACCCGAAACGCTTCGCGAGGCTTCCTCCTATCTGCGGCAACTGACCAACGGAAAGTACGTCCGAATCTGGACCCCTTTGGGAACCAATCAGCTCAAGATCGATGATGCTCACGGCAAGTCGCTACCGTTGGAGGTCCTCAGTCGCGGGACGGGCGAAGCGGTTTTCATCGCGCTGCGTCTCTCACTGGCGTCCGCCTACGCACGTCGTGGCGTGATGTTGCCCCTCGTTCTGGATGACGTCCTCGTCAACTTCGACGGCGACCGCGCCGAGCACGCCGCGCGGACCTTGCAGACGTTCGCTCAGTTGGGGCACCAAGTGATGATGTTCACGTGCCATGATCACATTGCAGATATCTTCCATCGTATCGATGCCGAGGTCCGTGGTTTGCCTGCGCAAGGCACTCCCGGAAGGGCTTACATCATGCTACCGGAGGAAGCCGAACAACTCAGCGAAGAAGATTACGAGTACGAAGAGGTGAGCGTCGACGAAGAGCCGATCGCGGAAGAAGCCGAGGTCGATGAGATTCCAGAGCCGGTGCTTGAGGTCGAGCCTGTCATCGAGCCCACGCCGCCCGAGCCCGTCATCACGCCGGAACCCAAGCCCGTCAAACTCGTTCTGGAAGAGCGTCGGCCACGGAAGAAACCTGTCGGGGCTTATCGCTATCGCCTCAGACGGATCGCAAGGATGTATCGGGAACGTACTGCCCCAGAGATCACCGTGAAGAAGCCGTTACCCAAAAAACCGACGGTTGATGAGACCCCAGACGTGCATCGCGTGACCGACCCCATCGGTTGGGCCTGGTTCGAAAGAGAGCCAGCGGATGGTCGAATCGACGCCGACGAAGCCATGGCACAGGCCGCTCGAAATGAATGGACCGCGACCGGGGATCGTGGTGTCGAATCTGGCCACGGCACGCGGGATGAGTCGAGTCGCAACGGCACAGGTGTCCCGGCCTGGTGGCGTGAGGGACCCGTTGAAAAGGCGTCATGAGAATCAACGTCCATCCCGCAATGAATCGGCAGTACGACATTCAAGCGGTCTGTGAATCGTGCCGATAACGAGATCGGATCCTCGGGATGCGATCACAAACACAAAGATTCCCATGTTCGCCCGCTTACGCGTGGTCTTGCTTCCCATGCAATGGCGAACCGGCGGTTGTCTCCGGCGAGTAGTCGCTGGCCCGCATGCGACAAGCCTGGTTGCCAAGACTCTCAGCTGCCTTCTCTTTTTGGTTTCCTCCGCGTTCAGCGAAGGGCCACGTGATAGCATGACAAGCCCCGGGCTTCTTGACGCTTCGCTCTCTGTTGAACGCGAAACCAGCCGGCCAAACGCCGCTCGCCGCAGTCAAGCGTCCGATGTCGATCATCCGGCAACGCTGGAGACGGCACTCTCCCGAATTGGTGAGCTGGAACAACAACTGGATCTGTTAAGCCAGCAAGTGATGTACTCGCGTGCACCGATGGTTTGCCCACCTCCAGCGTCCAAATACCGCGTGGAATACGACGGTGGCTGGACATTGAGGCCAAATGATCCGGCAAGTGATCCGTTCGAGCTTAGCTTCGAGCTTCACAATCAGTTTCGCTACACCGGGTTCGATCGAGACAACGCCATCTCACCGGACGCTGCCGGGAACAACCGCATCATCAGCAACCGCAATGACTTTGATATCAATCGTGGGCGATTGGTGTTTCGTGGCTACGCTTTTGATCCCGCACTTCAGTTCTACGCCAATATCGATTACAGCACCGTCGCGTCCAATCCCATTCAGCCACTCCTGGCTTGGATCTCAATGGACGTGACACAGCAATCCGCGTTCTACATGGGCCTCGGCAAGGTACCCGGAACCTGGGAATGGCAGCAAACATCGCGTTACACCTTGGGTGCCGAACGTACGATGGCGACGACATTCTTCCGGCCTTCGATCAGCGCCGGAGTATGGGCCAGCGGAGATGTGACCGAGCAGCTGCACTACACCGTGTTTGTTGGTGATGGATTCAACACCTTGACGCTGCGCGCCAATGACCTGGACACCAACTTCGTCTATTCGGCGTTGGCTTGGTGGGAACCCTTCGGCGAATTTGGTGTGGGCTTCTCGGATTTGCTGGCACATGCTTCCCCGGTCGTGCGGCTGGGTCATGGTCTGACCACAACACGTGCGGACAGTGCTCCCAGCGGCGAGCCCGGTGCGGAAGAAACCGTCATTCGCCTTTCCGATGGTACTCGTTTGATTGAGCCAAACGCCCTCGGCGCCGGGCGCACCGTCAACGCCTTCGACATTTGGCTCTACACGGCACATTTGGGTTGGAAGTATCGAGGCTGCAGCTTAAGTGGCGAGGCTTTCTTTCGCTGGCTCCGCAATATCAGCACAACCACCGACGAGAAACTCAGTGCGATCCAGGACCAAGGCTTCTTCGTTCAGGGGAGTGCATTTGTTCTTCCACAACGCTTAGAGGCATTTGTGCGGACGTCGGAGGTCCATGGCGACTTCGGGACTGGGCGCGAGGTTGGTCTTGGCGTGAACTGGTATCTGTTCCAATCGCGCAATGCACGGTTCACCTTCGAGGTGACCGATGTCAACGATTCGCCAACGCAACAAGCCCGCACGGGGTTTGTCGCCGGCGCCGACGGAACCTTGTTTCGAACCCAACTCTGGACGTTCTTTTAGTTCGACAGCTGCACATGTCTAAACAAGCCGTTGGCCGCGTCATCGCGATGGCCGTCGTGACGGTATTTGCGACAGAACTTGGACTGAGCCAACTGGAATCGCATGGGTTGCCCTATCCTGGCTACGTCGCATTGGGCATCCTGGCGATTGCGGCAACGCTCTGGGTCACCGAGGCGGTGCCTTTGTTTGTCACCAGCTTGGCCGTCCTTTTTTTGTCGATTGTTTGGTTAGTTCCCTCCATGCGTGATGCGGGGACCAGTATCAGCCCGCAGGCCTTCTATAGCCCGTTCTTTTCTGATGTCATCGTCTTGTTTTTGGGCGGCTTCTCACTTTCGGCTGCGCTCAAGAAGAAACGGCTGGACGAATGGCTGGCCTCCAAGATCATTCATCAAACGGGTAGCACCTTTCCAAAATTACTCTTGGGAGTGATGGCCGTCACGGCGGTCCTGTCGATGTGGCTGTCCAACACGGCAACGGCTGCCATGATGCTGGCTATGGTGCTGCCACTGGCCAATCGTTTTCCTGAGAATCATGGCAATGCGAAAGCACTCCTGCTTGCGATCCCTTTCGCCGCGAACATCGGTGGCTTGGGAACACCCATTGGCAGTCCGCCCAATGCCATCGCCATGCAGTACATGTCGCGAGCCGGCATCGCACCTGATTTTTCAACCTGGATGCTGATCGGACTTCCCGGCGTCGCCGTGATGTTGGGGCTTGCCTGGGGAACACTGCTCGTCTTATTCCGGGAATCGGCCAGTCCCATGCCCGAGACCTCGGGAGATCTTGTTCGGGTGACTCTGGATCGATCCATCCTCGTCATCACCTTGACCGTTGCCATCACGGTCTTCGGTTGGATGACGGCGTCGCTGCATGGACTTAGTTCGGGCACGATCGCGATGATCCCCTTACTGGTTTTCTTCGGCACGGGGATTCTGCAGAACCGCGACCTTCGGGACATGTCCTGGGACGTGTTGTTGATGATGGGGGGCGGCCTTTGTCTCGGCACGGTCATCGCGGAGAGTGGCTTGGCCGACTGGCTCGTCGCTCAACTCCCCGTGGACGGCCTGGGGATCTTCATGCTGACAGCTTTGTTCGGAACGGTTGCCTGCACCATGTCGTCGCTCATGAGCAACACAGCGACGGCCAACCTGCTGCTTCCCATCATCATTGGACTGAGTGTCGAAACGACGTCCCCCATCATGATTGGAACCGCGTTTGGCTGTTCACTCGCCATGCCGCTTCCGATCTCCACGCCACCCAATGCCATGGCGTTCTCATCGGGCAAAATCAACGTTGGCGACATGGTGCGTCCTGGTTTGCTACTCACCATCGTCGGTGTCAGCCTCGCACTGACGACCGGTTACGCATGGTGGAAAGCCATGGGGCTTTGGTAGACCCGCTGGTGGACGGGAGGAGACGGAACGCTCACGCGAGCCGCCGGCTATACAGCCACCATTCAGCGGCAAGCACGGCGAGGACGATCCAAAGGAGCCAGGGCCAATATTCACGCCGAGTTTCGACCTGTCCGACCTGACCTTCAAACGAGTTGAATCCAAGCTCAATCTCGGGCTTCGTCGCGATAGTGCTTTCGGCAACATCAAACAAGTTGACGACAAAACGTTCCAGGATTCGCTCCTCGTCGCCTGATCCACTGACCAACTGGTAGTTCCCCACCTGGTCGGTACGCGTGATCTCGAAGCCACCGCCTTCGCCGATCGTCACCTCACCCAGATCCTCTTCCAAACCGCCTGCCCCGGTTCGTTTGAGTCGAGCACTGCCCACCGCACTTTCCACCCGCCCAAGCACGGTTTGACCCGGCTGGTACGATGCCGCCGCAGAGGATTGGGCGGCGCCGGCCAAATGGCGAAGCACGTTGTAAACGAACACGGGCCACGAGCGTTCCGCATACCAGTTGGTGTTTGCCTGCGTGTTCCCGTCGTCATCCTGTTGAACCAGCGGAAAGCCGACGATCAAGTCGCGATAACCACCGCGAGCAACGATTGACATCACCGTCCCAAGATCCGATTCAACCAGTCCCACGGCTCCCTTCGGTGATTCGACCGCTCGTCCTGAAAAGATCAACAAAGAATAGAGATCCAGGTATCTCAGCAACGGATGCGTTCGGTCGAGATCAATCACATTGATCTGGGACGCGTCGGATGCCCATTTCCAGTCTTCTCCTGGAATGGAACCTAGAAACCAGGTGTTCGTTGCCGGCATGCGTTCTGGCTGGCAGCGATCAAACACGACCAAATCGTCACGTCCTTCCGTCGCGCGCTTTTGGAAAGCATCCGTCTCCAAGAAGTCCGTCGGCACAACCTCCAAGTCGGCGATCTGAGCGCACTTGGACGTCGAGAAAGCCAATTCGAGCGGTCGATTCTCATCGGTCACCATCAAAACGGAAACCCGGCCCGATGGTGTTAAGGCAGCGAACGCGCGATTATCCGTCTCCAGTGCATCTTCTTGTTCCAAGACCAACCGCAATCCAATGGCTTGATCATTCTCAACCTCAAAAGACAATCCAGACTCAGCGCCTGGCTCCAAGTCAACCTGGAGTGCATCGATCAGGGTCGTGCCCAGGAACAGCGATGCATTGGATGCCGCTGGCTCCGTTCCTGTGTTTTGAACGGTTGCAAACGCAACCACTTTTTCAGGCGATTGGAGATCTCGATCAGCAGAAAACTCGGTAATCGCCACGTTGCGGACACTTGCGGAGCCAATCGCTTGATACTGAGGTACCAGATTTCCCAAATAGAATTCCGTCACGGATTGAAAGCCGCCGTCGCTGTAGAGCATCAAGTCAGCTGGCATCGCATCGGCGACCTGAATGTCATTCACGTCGCCGATCTCACTACTTCGCCTGGGATTGGCCAAACCGTCGGCCGCCTTCAGCGCACCCAAAATATCGGTGGGCCGTTGTGTGGGTGACGCACGGCCGATGGCGTCGCGAAGCCGATTGCGGTCGGAAGTGAATGCTTGCAAAACCTCCGCCCGATCGCTGAAAGTCACCAGCATCGCGGTCTCCGCGTCAGTCATGGAATCGACGCGAGCCAACAAGCGTTCTCGAACGAGGTCAAATCGCGACGCGTCGCCGACCCCTCCCGCGCCATCATCGTCCTTCGCGTTCATGCTGGCGGATGTATCCCATAACCAGACCATGCGACCCTGTGATGATGCGCTATCGCGGACACCCGGACGAAACAACGCGAAGGCAGCCAAACCAACGGTCAGGAGTTGCAGTAGCAACAAGAGGCTCGTTCGCAAACGTTGCAGCAGACTATTGACGTGCAGGTCCTCGATCGTGCGGCTCCACAGGTAAGTGCTAGGAACCTCCACGTCCTGACGACGTAGTTTGAGGAAGTAAAGAAGGACGATCCCCAACGGGACCGCCGCCAAAACAACCCAAGGCCCGACACGATCAAATGCGGGAATGAGGTTCATCGCACGACCCCTCGTGCGCGAAGATAACGCGTGACCACCTCTTCCAACGCGGTGTCGTTCGCGATCAAAGCGTGCACAATCGAACGTTTCGCACAGTATTGCCGCACACCCGTTAGGAAGGACTGCAAGGTTGCCTGATACCGATCAAGCACGTGTTGATTGATGGTGATTTCGGCGGCGTTGTTGTCTTCCACGTCGATCAATCGTCGGTCGCCACGCAAAGGTGGCTCTAATTCCTCGCGGGATAGCACCTGCAAGACAAACACGTCCATACGGCGCCCCACCAACATACGGAGCGCGGATTCATAGCCTGCCTTGTCCATCAAGTCTGTGATCAACACCACAATCCCTGTCGACGCACCGCGCAACAAGAACTCCTTCACACCGTCGGCAAGCGCCGTGTTTTCCGACGCAGGAAGTGACTCCAGATACTGATTCAGTTTCCAGTACGACGCACGCGTGCGAATGACGGGGGCCATCGCAGCGGATGGCCCCAGACCTTGAACCGCAACACGGTCACCGCGGCAGAGGCCGACGTAGCCCAGTTCAGCCGCCAATTGGCGAGCGATCCGTGCTTTCGACGGCGAACCAAAATTCATTGACTCGCTGGTGTCGACCAGCGCATAAAAGTGCAAATCCTCTTCCTCTTGGAACAACTTTAGGAAGAGTTGATCCAGACGGGCGTAGAGATTCCAGTCGATCAATCGCAGGTCGTCACCCGGGACGTAGTTCCGAAAGTCTGCGAACTCAACACTCTGGCCTTTGCGCCGACTGATTCGCTCGCCCTTCATGCGGCCACGAAAAATCTTTCGCGAAACCAACTCCAACCGCTGCAGCCGTTCCAGCATCGCCGGGGACAGCAACGGACCCGCATCGCTTGCGGCATCCGCGCGTCGCATCGTCAGATCGATCGTTGGGCTGGTCATACGCACCCACGCAGTCTAGCAGGACGGCGTTTCAGATGGATCGACCGTGTCGACGCCAACACTTTGACACCGTAAGCGTCCGTCCACGCCGCGCAAGGCCCTAGGCCGTCTATAATCGGCCTTTGTCGGCAAAAAAAGGTGGACGAGGAAACGATCGGATTGATGTCAGGCCAAAACAACGAAAAACAACCCCATGCCGAGCCAACGGAGAAACGCACCCAGCCTGGAGAGTTTCCGCCAGAAAGTACGGGGGCCACAGACCGGTCAGACCTGACAAAGAGAGATAGCGAGCGTCCCCATTCGCTCGTCACACGCAACGAACGCGTCACACGCAATGAAAACGCGACCCGAACGGCAGGTTCCCCCGGATCGTCAAACAGTTCGCTCGGGCTGATCGTCGAGCCCGACCGCGACTTCATTGGGCGATATCAGGTAGAGAAACTCTTGGGGGAAGGCGGCTTCGGTCGCGTCTACCTGGCGTGGGACGATGAGCTTCAGCGCAAAGTCACGATCAAGATCCCACACGCGCACCGTGTGGCCAGCTCAAAACAGGTCCATGCGTTCCTAACCGAAGCGCGCACCTTGGCAAAGCTGGAGCATCCCCACGTGGTACCCGTCCACGACGTCGGGCACACCGACGATGGAATCTGCTTCATCGTTTCGCGCTACATCGATGGGAGTGATCTCTATCAAAGAAACAAACAATGTCGTCTGCAGGTTTCGCAGGTCATTGAATTGGTTGCCACGCTCGCCGAGGCGCTTCACTACGTCCACAGCATGGGCGTCATTCATCGTGACATCAAACCAAGTAACATCCTGCTCGATAAGAGAGGCACGGCCTACCTGGCCGACTTTGGGCTCGCCTTGTTAGAAGAGGACGCCGCCCGCACAAGCCGAATTGCGGGCACCCCCGCGTATATGAGCCCAGAACAGGCGCGGGGGGAAAACCATTTGGTGACGGGGCGATCGGACCTCTTTAGTCTTGGGGTCGTTCTTTACGAACTGATCACCGGCAAGCGGCCGTTTGCAGGAAGCACATCCCACTCAGTCTTGCGGATGATCGAGGAACAGGACGCGCAGCCGCCCAGCGAGTTGAATCCCGAAGTGAGTCCGGAGTTGGAACGCATCTGCTTGAAAACGCTTGCCAAACGAAGCAGTGCTCGTCATGCAACCGGACTCAACCTCGCGAAGGATTTACGGTTCTTGCTATCCGATCCGAAGCAAGACTACTCTGAGCACGAAGCCGTTTTTTCTGCTGAGGCTACGGAAGCTCCCAGCGAGGCAATGCCTGCAGAAAACTCAAGATCCAATCGCCGAGCGACGGGACTGGTCCCGCGTGGTCTTCGATCCTTTGGCACTCAGGACGCCCACTTCTTCACGGACTTGCTTCCCGGCCCCTATGACCGGGACGGCATGCCCGAGTCAATCCTTGTCTGGAAACGTCGCATCGAAGAACGCGATCCCGAGAACACCTTTCGCGTGGGGCTTATCTATGGACCTTCCGGCTGCGGCAAGAGTTCCTTCTGCAAAGCGGGCTTGATTCCAAGCCTTCAGGACAACGTGCTGCCGATTTTTATTGAAGCGGCCCCCGACGCCACGGAGTTGCGGCTGGTCAATCGAATCCGCCGCAAGTGCCCTTATCTGGATACGGAACTGGGACTTCGCGAGTCCATTGCGGCCCTTCGACACCAGAACGTGATGGGCGAAGGGACAAAGATACTCCTCATCATCGATCAGTTCGAACAGTGGCTCTACTCCACGCAACAACCCGAGCACTCCGAGCTGGCCAAGGCGCTTCGGCAATGCGATGGCGAGCATGTTCAATGCATCCTGCTCGTTCGTGATGATTTTTGGCTTGCGTTCAGCCGTTTGATGGAGCACGTGGAAATCGATCTGCTTCAAAATCACAACATGGCGATGATCGACTTGTTTGATATCAAGCATGCCAGAATGGTCCTTCGAGAATTTGGCCGAGCGTTCGCAAGGTTGCCCAAAAACCCATCGGACCTCAGCCGCGACGAACGTGCGTTCATCGAGCAGGCCATTGCCGGGCTGGCCGAGAATGGGAAAGTGATCCCCGTTCGGATCGCGTTGTTCGCCGAAATGATCAAGTCCCGCCCGTGGAGCACGGCAACGCTGAAGCAAATTGGAGGAACCAAAGGCGTCGGTGTGCTGTTCCTGGAGGAGAACTTCTCGTCCCCCAACGCGCCCGCCGAACATGCCGTGCATCTTCAAGCGGTCTACGAGACACTGGGGTCCTTATTGCCCCAGCCGGGGACCAATCTCAAAGGGCACATGCGTTCCCACGAAGAGTTGCTCGCCATTTCCGGATATGCCGCTCAACCCAAGCAGTTCCAATCGCTTATTCGCACGTTGGATAACGACCTCCACCTCATCACCCGAACAACGCAAGGCGGTCGCGGGGATAACTCGACTAGCCAGTCCGGATCGTTTTCCAGCCCTCAAGCGGTTGATGTCGTTCAAGATGAGTTTTATCAGCTTGCACACGACTATCTGGTGCCTGCGATTCGCGAATGGCAATCCCGGATGCAGCGAGGAACACGGCGAGGGCAGGCTGAACTGCGGTTGGCTCAGCGTGCCGAGGTCTGGGGGACGCGCCCCGAGCCAAGGCACCTTCCAACGATCACCGAGTGGATCGCAATCCACGCGTTTACGAGCAAGAGCCGTTGGAACGAGACTGAATCCGGAATGATGGGGAGCGCCGGTCGAAGGCATGGACGGTTCTTGGTGGCCACTGCAGTTTTGATCCTCGTGTGCGTCTTTGGCTGTCGTGAGTTCTTACGATGGAATCATGCCAGATCGCTGGCGCAGCAACTCGAAGTGGCGGAACCAAGCGGGCTGAGCGGGCTACTCGACGCGTTGGAGAAGCGTGGTCATTGGAGTTTGAAACCACTCAAGTCCATCCGGGTTCAAAACCCACCGGGGACCAACAGGCACCTTTTCTCAAGCCTCGCATTGCGGCGGATCGAGCACACCGCGGTCGAGGAGGAAGCCGCCACGATCCAGCCAGCGCTTCTTCGGAGCGATCCTGAGACTCTGTGGGTCCTTTGCAACGAGTTGAGGCCGCAACGGTCGGCATGGGTCAACTATCTCTGGAAGTGTGCCGGTGACACGACGCTGCAACGGGCCACCAACCCAATGGGGCGGCCGTATCATCCTCGGCTCAATGCCTTGATGGCACTTGCCCAACTCGATCCACCGGGCGGCGATGACCTAATCAATGAGCGTTGGCGAGAACACGCCGCATTTGCTGCCGAAGAACTCATTCACTTTGCCAACATTGACCGGACCAGCTTCAGTCAGATGGTGGAGCTGGTACAACCAGCCGTCGACCCGCTGATCGATCCGCTTGCAAGTGCCATGATCTCGGGGGATTCCGTTGGCCGGACGCTCCGGAAGTCGGCGGCTCAGGACCTGTTGGTCCGCCTGCTTGAGCAACGCGTTCCGGAGTATGTTGACATCTTGTTGGGTGCCGACGTGGAACAGATCCTCGCATCGCAGGACTTGATTGACAAACATTTCGAAAATGTGCGGCCTGTTCTAGAAACAGCGATTCAAAAACCCGTCCGTTTGAGGGATGAGGGTTGGATCCTGGTTGCCTTGCGGAAGGCAACAGCAGCAGCCCTCCTGCTTCGCCACGACATCACCACAGCGGACGTCTGGGCCGTCTTAGTACCCGACTCCACGGGTTCCGCGCAAATGGAAGAGTCAGAGGACTGGATTCGTTCGGAGCTGCGACGCCTCCTGCCGTCGAAGCATTGGACGCGACTCAATGAAGAAGGCGGCTTTGAGTCGTTGAGTCAGCGCTATCGTGAGGTCACTTTCGGTCGGACCACCATCCCGAACGCAAGAACGCGATTGGTACAACGTGCCAGACTCTTCCAGGCGGATCCGACTCCGATGGCCAGGAAGTTGCTTGTCGAGCAGGATCTCCGGATGCAGTGCGGTTTGATCCAGGTCCTGGGAGAGTTCGATCCCTCCGAGGTGGACGCGAGCCTCCGAGAACAAGTCATCACTTTGTCAAAAGGCTGGATTCTCAGTGCCCCCACGGCAGTCCTACGAGGGAACGCCTATTGGTTGCTGCAGCGGTGGAATCAAGGGCACTGGGCCAACGAGCAGTTTGAATCCAAGAGTCAGTTGCGCGACGATGCGGCCGATTGGTATGTCAACTCGATTGGTCAGACCATGGTGCGACTGCCTCAACATGAAGCTGAGGACAGGTATCGCATCGAAATCGCGGCGGCCGAGACCACGTTGGGGCAACTGAAGACTTGGCGAAGAGACGGTGTTAAGGAGTTCAAATGGTCGGGCGTCAAGGACCGCGTCGCGGCCGGCAATGTTACGTATCACGAGTGTGTCGCATTCTGCAACTGGCTCTCCAAACAAGAAGGGCTCGCCGACGACCAACTCTGCTATCCAGATCGACAGAATCCGAACGATCCACCAGCTCGGATCTACCCTGATTACCGAAGTCGCACAGGATATCGTCTTCCCATGGCCGAGGAGTGGTTCTTCGCCTGCTCCAGCGGTGCGATCACGGATTACTCCTTCGGGAGTGGATCAGGTGGTCCGGGACCGATCACGGACGGTCTGCATGTCGGTTACGCACTTTCCTGGGAGGCAGACCGGGCAGGCTCTTGGTCGGTGGGTGCCGCCCGCCCCAACGGCTTCGGGATTTTCGACATGTATCTCAATGTGCGCGAGTGGGCCAATGACATTGACCCAGGCGATGCAACCCGGAATCAGCTTTGTGGGTTTGACTTTCGTGTAAGTCTTGAAGGAGAAAGCACAGAACCTCGCTATCTGGGGTGGTCCGAGCCGGGCTCTTCACGAAGTTTCTACGGTTTTCGACTATTCCGTTCGCATCCCACCGCTGCAAACGACAACGACCACTAAGACGCGCCCGGCATCAAACGTTGCGTCAGGCTGCGGTGATTGCCCAGGCCACCAAAGTACCGAGGATCCATCCGGGAGTTTCGCAGCAGGTCGATACGCCGTCGTGCTTCCATGTCAGCCTGATTTCGCAACAGCGAACCGAAACCCGTGTCGGATCGCTGCGTCGCGGCCGCCGCATGAATGCGGTGCCGTGTGACCACGGAAGTCGACACAGCAAACCTCCGCTCGCAATGGTACGCGCGGTTCATGAACTCAGTGTCTAGGCCACAACGGTTGCGCTCATGAGCCCCGTAATCCGCGAACCCACCAAGCGATCGGAACATTGCGACCCGAAAACAAGCTGTCGGGTTCATTGCAAAGTAGTTGGCAGAAGGAGCCCCCTGTGGGAATCTCGACCGACGATTGGGCAAAGCATCCGCCGTTCCAAACTGCTCCATCGTGGCTGCAAAGTAATCTCCGTCGGCCAGTTCTAAGAGATTGCCACTGACGGATAAGCGATGCGGCAAGCTGATGTCATCGCCGTCTTGAATCGCAACGAGTTCGGTCTCAAAGAAATCCGAAACATTGTTGAACGACGTGTACTGGCCCAGATTGCGCTGGTTGCGATACAGCCGAACCCTTGGATGGCTTCCCCAGTAGCGAAAAAGTTCGGACACGTCTTCGGGACCGCAGTCGTCCACAAGGTGGACAATCGCTTCCGCATCCTCTTGTTCCATGATGCTTTCAAGGGCGGGGCGTACATAATCAAGTTGGCCATAAATGGGCAGGACGACGTCGCATGCGACAGTCACTTTGGGGAAACCCAAAGCGTGGTGACGTAGCGATCCAAACCGCATTGAATAGTCAGGTTTTGCCTCACATTTAGCAGGTTCCCACGGTCGATCTAACTGGACGGTTGCCCAAGGCATTGAAACGATTTTTGCCCCGCAGGCGTGCGCTCGATAAAGGAGTTCGATGTCAGCGTCCTCTTTGCGATCGGAAACGCCCCCAAGATCCAGGAACGTGGCTCGACGAAAGACGAGGGTGGGCCACGGGATGGAAGGTTCGAACCTGGAACCGGGGTCCGCCGGAACGTCGATGTCGCCAAAAATCGTGCCCAGCGGTGAACCGATAAAGTCTGCTCCGTGTCTGCGTAACTCATTAATGGCTGACTCAATCCGCTTGGGAAGTGAAGTCGCCGCCGCATCTTGCAACGCGATAAACTCGCTTCGTAGTTTCGGAGCAAGTTCGTGAACCGCCTGCAGAGGCGTCATCACATGCTTTAGTCGGTGGATTCGAACGTCATACCGGGAGCCGAAATGAGACGCTAGTTCCTCGTCGTGTGCGCTGGAACGAGCCTCTATTGATTCGGGGATGATGATGTGAACGGTTGTTTCGGCGAGCAACTGATTGAGGACGCTGTTAATCGACCGATGGGATGCAGATGATCGTGATCCACACCAGACAATGACATCACAGGTGACTGCGCGCTTCAAACCGTTAGGAGAAAGGACCGCTTGGTCGGCGATCTGATTTAATGTCGAGACATGTTGAAAGTTCGCTGTACCAACCGCCAACCGTTGTAGTTTCCGCTCGCATGCATTGCTGAGTATGGAGGCAAATGGCCCGCCGATCAGATCACTGACGACGGGTCGTGACCGACTGCAGGCGATACAAGCATCTCGCTTGACCTCACAAGTGCTGTCTGGGTCATCTGGGTGTTCTAGCAGTAACTTTTGGAGCAAACCGCATGTCGCCTTCTCGTGACCGTCAGACGCACGGAGGCTGTGGCGAAACTTACAGGAGATATCCAGCGTCATAAATCATTGGGACGCCGAGTTTCGGCATACAGCAAAAGACGGTAAACTATGCCCTGGGGCGAATCTTTAAGTTTGAGAGTCTACATCATTTATGC
The DNA here is from genome assembly GCA_039189905.1 of Planctomycetota bacterium. Classification (GTDB taxonomy): domain Bacteria; phylum Planctomycetota; class Planctomycetia; order Pirellulales; family Pirellulaceae; genus Rhodopirellula. The sequence continues at coordinate 38,492 of JBCCYK010000003.1, read as the reverse complement.
CTAACGAAGTGAGGGATTTCATGCAAAGGGCAACCGTTCGAAATATGACTGGCGCTCGCAATGCCGGAGAACCAAAGCAATCCAGTGGACCTGAGGGGCTCGGCTATACTTTGTGGCGCTATGATGGTGCGCAGTGGCATATCAAGAAAGACTGTCCCGTCGAAGGTGCGATGGCGAGCCTGCCACCGACTGTTCCAGGCGAGTTTGACGGGCAGCTTCGGGCCACTTCTTGTGTTTTGGCGAGCTAGGACTGCCTGGCGTCCTGATTCGGTTGATCTCGTTCACGGGGTGTGCGTGTTTCGCACCCCGTTCGTGTGGCCGCGGAGTCTTCTGGGTTTCTTTCTCGGATGGTCAAGACTGAGATAGGGAGCGTTGAGGCCTGCGTTTTCCGCAAGCCTTTGCTAAAGGTCCCTGGCAAGGGACTTGCCGCGGACAGCGAAACCGCCATCTGCGGCTTGCTGGCTGAAATCTGCGGGGTCGATGAACATCCGGCATTGACGGTGCCGCTGGCCGCGTGCCAGGCTTGTTGTCAATCTCATAAGCCCAGTAAGACACACCCCAACTCGATCGTTGCTTCGTTACTGGTCGGTCTGGCTGAAAGGATCGTACGCGAAAACGGAACCCCGAGTTGCTCCGTCGAGAAAGCCGCCAAGCTAGGTGCTTGGGCTGAGAAGTGTTTGCCGGCCGTGAGTTTTGACGAGGATGACACACAGGACTCCGCGCGGAAGCAGTACGGACATCTCGCGGGGATCGTTGCCGATGACATTGAACGTGTTCTGCCCATCCCAGCAGAGTCAACGTCGCATCCGCAAGGACACGTTCGAAATTGGTCGGTAGGCATCACGACGGCGCCGCGCAGGCTGCCAACGCTGCAATCGTGCGCGGAATCTGTGATTCAAGCTGGATGGAAGGACCCCGTTTTGTTCTTGGACGGAGAAGTCGCCATTCCGGAAGCTTTTTCCTCACTGAACTTCTGTCACCGCACACCGGCCCTCGGTGCGTTTCCAAACTACTTCCTGTCCCTATCAGAACTCTACATGCGTCGCCCGCACGCCGACGCATTCATGCTCATCCAGGATGATGCCGTCTTTGTTCCCTCTGACGCGACCAAGCACTACCTGGAACGTGTGCTATGGCCATGGGATGGACCCTGCATGGCCTCCCTTTACTGTTCCAAGAAATACAACCAAAGCACGGCTGGATGGCACCTTTTTCCTGAAAGCTGGGTTTGGGGTGCGGTTGCCTTTGTCTTTTCCAACGCGGCCGTGAAGCAGATCCTGACTTCGCCCGCCTTGCTGGCGCATCGGAGCCAGCCGGGACGGGACGGGCTCTCAAAGATCGACGTCGTGCTCGGCCAGATCGCGAAAGAACAGGACATCCCGCTGATTTTTCCCTCACCTAGCTTGGTGCAACACATCGGGACCACAAGCACGATTTGGGATCACGCCCGCGCGGTCAATGCCCGATACGCCGACCAATTCATTGGGGATCTGCTTCCATCGACCTGATCAACAAGCCTATTGCGTCAGGCTGTCCATCCGAGCTAAAGCGTTCCAAGCCGTCATTCGTCCGTGCCCCGGAATCCTCAGGAGCATCTCGAACTTTCGCGTCACCATGCTGCTGCATTTTGTCCAAGATCCGGAACAGGTACCCCGTTTTTCCCAGCTTGATGGGTTGATAACCCTTTCTTGCGCGTTCCACAAAATCAGGCTGCGAATCGATCTGAGCCGTGATCGTGGCAGCCGAAGGCATTGGGGGCATCTCTTTCAAGGGCTGCTCGCGGTCATCATCATCCGGGTCAGACCAGTAGAAGATCACCCGTCCCGCCGGAAGTCCCTGACACAACAGCTCAGCCCGATCCGCCGATCTCGGCACCCGCGTTTCGCCCAAGCGTGACGTCGCAAGAATCAACTGTTTGCCGGACGCGATGTGAATGTGTTTTTGCAGGCCTTCTGGTTTCCTCGGATCGTCGTGCAGAATGGTGATGGGATCGCCAACCTGCACCGGGATCAGCAGGTCTTCCGGTAGTTGGTAGGCGAGATGCCCCGTTTTTGCTTCCGTGCGAACTTTGTCTCGAACACGAAACGGCTCCGTTCGGAAAGTGACCTTGCCTGGCTCATGGGCGGTCACCGTGCCAACAACTTTCCAGTGACCGGTCTGGATGATGCCTCCCACTTCGCACTTGAATCCGATATCCACGCCGCGAGGCACTCGGGCGACATCCCGAATTGGCTGTTGTGCACGTTGCGGCGGCGCGTCACGCGCGACAATCTTGGGGTCGTCAAGCTGCTTGAACTTCATCTTGGCCCAATCTGCGGAGTCTCTCAAGATTCTCGGCTGACTCGTTTGCCGGTGCTTGGAGATGATTGCCTTGACGGGGTCGTTGTTGATGACGCCGTCGCCGTTCCAATCATGTGGGTAGTGATTGGCCACCCCGAGCACTTCCCTCAAGGCCCCTTCATCCAGCTTCGCACGCATCCCTTCGGAATAGGAATAGACTTGGTCACCTGGAACCTCGTCGCGCATGCCACCACCCAGTTTTCCATCCATGTCACAGCCTTCAAAGACGAATTGATAGTTCATCACGCTGTTGAAGTTGGGCTTGTAGTTGTAGGCCTTCCCGCTTCCTTGGTGGGACAGGCCAAACATGTGGCCCAACTCATGCAAGAAGACACCTGTCTGGTAACTTGGTTTCACGGCGTTCATCCGAGAGATGCCCAGCGTGAGAAAGAACGTCGACTCGAAATTTCCACCGCCCGTTGATCGGCTGGACCACTGTTGATCTCCGAACACGCAATAGCGAAACACCCTCGATCGCGAGCGTGGAAAGAATGCCGGGTCGTTTCGGAGCTCGACAGCGTCGTAGTATTCTGGGTACTTACGCCGAAAATCGTCCGATCGCTTGTATCCCAAAAAGCGTCTCCAAGGGATCTCCGTTCCACCTTCCGACTTGGCTGCCTTCTCAAACTTTTCTTGGCCATAGTCGATGTGCAAGGCAATGCCGGTCGACCGGTCCGGGTTGATGACCGGAGCGGCGGCATAGGAACGCACGGACTCCACAAACGTGGTCTCGCTTGGATAGTCCGTCTCCGAAAAATCGGACCAAATGCGACCCGGCACCACCATGCGGTCGACCTCAACATAGACGTCCTTGCGATGTGGGTTGGCACCCAACGCGACGAGATCAAGACCATCCACGCCGCAGGTTTCCCAGGCGTCCAGCAGGCCATCGCCATCGCTATCAAGCTTGTCTGGGCTTGGGATCTCGTAGAGCAACGTGTTCGAAACCTGCCCCATTGAGTTGTGGACTTCGATCGAGATCGTTTGGCCAAAGGGAATGCCTACTTGGGCGGCAACAATGGAATCGTAGTGAAGCACGGGAAAGGCGTAGAAGGTTGGGTCCAGGTTGTAACCGGCCTGCGCCGCGTCCTTTCCCAGTCCGAGCCAACTCGAGTTATCGAGGCGCACTTCGATCTCCGAGTCGGTCTTCGCCTTGTCGACTAGAAGAGTCGCCCCGTCATCAATATTGGCACCACTGACATGCAGTCTAAAACTGGCACGCCCCTCGTTGGTCTCATAGTCGCTGATGGTCACGTAGTCGATTCGCGGAGCATGGCGGAGACGCATCGACTGCAGTGGAATCTCGAGAACGGGGCACGAATCATTGGTTTGGATGCTTTTTCCACGGAACCCGTCCTGGGTGTAAAGCGTTGCCCGAACCTCGGTGCCCAATAACAGCGACTTCACTTGGAAGCCGCGTACCGAAGCGATGTCCATGCAGTGCATGTCATTGCAATCGCTTGGAAACTGCCTGACGATCCCGCCGTAGTCTTCCTCGGTGTAGGCCCAGGTTCCACTTGGCGGCGCGTTCTGACGATCCAGATCAACTGCTCGGACAGGCCATCCGTTTGAAACGCAGGCGAGGAGGAACGACTGCTTGAAGTCCTTGCCTCCCGCCAGGGCTTCGAGCACCGATGACCCTTCACCGCGTGGCGCTTTCAGGATCTTGGCGACGTATTGATCGTACAAATCTCGAACTTCGTCTCGCGTCGTGCCCTTGAAGAGGAGATTCTTGTAGTCAGCGTGGCAATCCACCGCGGAAAGGGTGGTCAAGAGCAGCGCCTGTAAAAGCAGGGAGAGTAACGCCTTGTTCATGATTCCCAGGCCAAGACCGACGGGGAGTGACTCGAAACAGTCATCGTAACTACCCACCTGGGGAGTTTCTCATACCGTCAACGCGGGAGCGAAGAAAATGCCCGACGCAACGACCGGTCGCCGGCCGGGGAGCTTCTGACTGAGGCCCGGGGCCAGGAAAATTCGCTGACCGAGGCCGCCCGACAGCCCTTGAAGCGGAGACCAGGTCGAGAATATGATTCGGGACTCGACCCTGCGAGTCGAAAGCAGCGACCCGAACCCAAGCATTCTCTTCGCCGACCGGCGGAGTCGACGAAAATCATGAAAGACGGCATCCACCCCGACTATCAGGAAACAACGGTTACCTGCGGTTGTGGCAACACCTTTACCACCCGGAGTGTACGGCCGGAGCTGAAGGTCGACATTTGCAACGCCTGCCATCCGTTCTATACCGGCAAACTGAAATACGTCGACACGGCTGGCCGTATCGATAAGTTCCAGAAAAAGTTTGCCGCTGGCTCCTATGGAAGCCTGCAAAAGAAGGGCAAGAAAGCCAAGAAATGAGCGGCGGCTCCATCCGCGAGATCCTCGAAGAAAAGCTAGCTCGTTTCCAGTCGCTCGAACAAGACATGGCCGATCCGGCGGTGCAGGCCGACGGTGCCCTGATGAGCGCCGTCGCCCGAGAGCATGGGGGGCTCGCCAAGGTTTCCGGGAAGTATCGAGAGTTCAAGCGTCTGACGGATGAGATTCGCGGCTGCCAAGAGATGGCAGACTCGGCGGAGGATGCTGAGGAACGCGAAATGGCTCAGGCCGAAATGGCCGACCTGCGTTCGCAACGTGAGGTGATTTGGGAAGAGTTGCTGTCTTTGACGGTTGGTGGTGAGGATTCCCACCGAACACGATGTGTGATGGAAATCCGTGCCGGAACGGGTGGCGAGGAAGCGGCCCTGTTCGCCCGGGACCTTTTCGAGATGTATCGGCGTCACGCGGAAACGATCGGCTGGAAGACGGAAATTTTGGATGCCAGTCCGAGTGAGAAAGGTGGCTTCAAAGAAATCACGCTGACGGTCGAAGGCGAAAACGTCTTCCGCGATTTGCAGTATGAATCCGGTGGTCATCGTGTGCAGCGAGTCCCCGAGACCGAAACGCAAGGTCGCGTGCACACGTCGGCCGCGACCGTAGCCGTGATGCCGGAGCCCGAGGACGTCGAAGTCGATCTGAAGCCGGATGACTATCGCCTGGACAAGTTCAATGCCAGTGGCCCCGGCGGTCAGCACGTCAACAAGACGGAATCGGCGGTGCGCTTGACTCATCACGACACGGGCATTGTGGTTCAGTGCCAGGATGAGAAAAGCCAACATAAGAATCTCGCAAAGGCACTGCGAGTCTTGAAGGCACGGATCTACGAGAAGCGGCGTGAAGAGGAGGCGGCCAAGCAGGCCCAAACTCGGAAGACACTCATCGGCTCAGGTGACCGTAGCCAGCGGATTCGTACGTACAACTTCCCGCAGAACCGCGTCACGGATCATCGCATCAACCTCACGTTGTACAAACTGGATCAAATCGCAGCCGGCGATTTATCCACGGTCACGCAGGCACTGATTGAATACGATCGCGACCAATTGCGCGACGAGATGGAAGATAACTGAACGATTGTCTTTCTTCACTTGGCGGTTCCAATCGATCTCGGATAAGCACCATGTCCACGCGCATCAATTCACCATGGACGGTTCTGCGATTGCTGGAGTGGACCACGGACTTTTTCAAGGAAAAAGGGAGCGATTCACCACGACTGGATGCGGAGATCTTGCTAGCGCATGCGCGAGACTGCCCGCGCATCGCGCTCTACACCGCGTTCGATGACATCCCATCGGAGGAAGAGCGCGTCGCGTTCCGCGAGTTGGTTCGACGTCGAGGCGAGGGCGCGCCAGTCGCGCAGTTGGTGGGCTACCGCGAGTTCTATTCTTTGCGATTTCGTGTCGACGAAAACGTGCTGATCCCCCGCCCGGAAACGGAGCACTTGGTGATCGAAGCGCTGGACCAAGCGAAGGTGTTGCAAAGCCGACTCGCTGAGGCGATGCTCGATCGCCCGTTGCAAATCTTGGATGTCGGGACAGGATCGGGAGCGATCGCGGTGACGCTGGCCAAGCACTTGCCGGCGGCCCAGGTGACGGCGGTCGACATTAGCGAGTCGGCGCTAGACATCGCGCGGTGGAATGCGGATGCCCATCAAGTGAGTGATCGCATCACGTTCCATCAAAGCGATCTGTTGGCAAGTATCCCGACCGAGAGTCAATTTGATCTCATCTGTAGCAACCCCCCGTATGTCAGTCAGGATGAGTACGAAGATCTCCCGGACACCGTGCGGGAATTTGAACCACGGGAAGCCTTGCTGGCGGGTCCAACGGGGACGGAGGTCATCGATCAACTTGTCCCGCAGGCTGCTTCACACCTCGTGGATCAAGGGCAGCTGATCATCGAATTGAGTCCCATGATTGCGGAGACCTGCCTTGCAAGCGTGAGCCAAGATTCCCGGTGGTCGGGTGCGGAGCTGATACGCGATTTGGCCGGGCACCAGCGCATCTTGACGCTGCAATTCCAGCTTTCAGGCGACTGAAATCACGGATCCAAAATTCCGAAGACCGCTTCAATCGTTGCGGTGATGGTCTTTTCGCCTTCGGCGATCGGTACCGCGCTGGCTTCGGCTGCCATGGCCATGCGAGCCATTGGCATGGGGGGTTGGCTTGCCGATGAGGATTCGGAGAGCGATATCAGAGAACCGACCCTGACACCGGCCGCATCGGCGTAGAGCTTGGCAACGCGCATCGCATCTTTGACCGCAGCCTGCTTCGCGGCATCTTGAAGCTTGATCGGATCATCAATGTCAAACGAGATGCCGGAAATCTGATTGCTGCCCGCCGCCACCAACTCATCGAGAAGCCGACCCAAGTTGTCAAGCTCACGGACACGAATGCGGATCTGATTGCTGACGCTGTATCCCGATATCTGGGGAGCACTGCGGTTCCGGTTGTTGTCGCGAGAGTAGACCGGACGGACGTTGAAGCCTTTTGTCTGGGTGTCGCGTTCCTCAATCCCTTGCAAGCTCAACATCTGCAGTAATTTCGACACCACGCGGCTGTTGGATTTGACGGCGGCACTGGCTTGCGCATCCTCAGTCGTCACACCCAGATTCACCATGGCGATGTCAGGGACACCGGCCGCGGTTCCCGTTCCCATGACTCGGATGGTTCGCGGTATTTCATCTGCACGCGAGTCCCATGAACCAGTTGCCACCGTGCAAACCAGGATCAGGGTCCGAAGAAAAGTTCGCTGCTTCAGGTTCATGGCGAATCAGTCGTGTTGGGGAGTGTCGAAAATACGATCGCCCGCGTCACCGAGACCGGGAACGATGAACGCTTGATCGTTGAGGACGGGGTCAACGGCCGCGACAAAGAGTTTCAGATCGGGGTAGTCTTTGGACACGCGGTCGACGCCCGCTTGTGAGGCAATGATGCTGAGAACACGAATCTCAGCGACACCCCATCGCTTCAAACGTTGGGTCACCAGATCGATCGAGCCGCCCGTCGCCAGCATGGGATCGAGGACCAGAGCCACGTTCGGTGCTCCCGATTGTGGCAGCTTGTCGTAGTAACCGACGGGTTCGGCGGTCTGTTCGTTGCGGTAGAGTCCGAGGTGCCACACCGAGGCATCAGGAATGAGATCGAGCATGGGTTCGACCATACCGAGCCCCGCGCGAAGCACGGGGACCACGGCGATGTCACAGGCGATACGCTGACCCATTGCTTCCCCAACCGGCGTTTGGACGGTCACGTCCTCAGTAAGGAGGTCCTCCGTCGCGTGCACGCCAATCAGCATTGCCAGACGGGACACGGTCGTGCGGAACTCGGATGGGCAGGTCCTCTGGTCACGGAGCACGCGGAGGTGATGTTGAATCAGGGGGTGATTAAGCAGGTGGACGTCGGGCATGGGGGTCAGTTCCCAAGAAATGGCAAGGCAAGCGTTTTTGATCGCGCGGCAGGGCCTGGTTATTGGCTAGGCCCAACGCCGGCGGCTGTGTTCCAGTATCCACCGCGAGCATGATCGAAGACAGGCTTGGAGCCGCGGTGGTCCTGGCTAAATCCTGTCGACTTGGACCACACCCGTCGACCCGCAACATAGGTTGCTACCGGCCATCCCGTCAGCGATTCGCCGTGCCAGGGGCTCCAGCGATTTTTGGTGTGTTGTTCTTGATCCAAGATCGTGCGACGCTCCTCACAGTCCACCAACACAAAGTCGGCATCGTATCCTTTTGCGATGCGGCCCTTCCCCGCGATCGACCAAACACGGGCGGGAGCATCACACATCCAGTGCGCGATTTGAGGCAGATTCACCATTCCAGCGTGGCAACGATCCAGCATCAGTGCCAGCGAATTCTCGACCGCAGGGAGACCGGAAGGGCTTGCCGGATAAGGCTGTGATTTTTCCTCGAGTGTATGCGGCGCGTGATCCGTGGCGATGACCTGGATCACATTCTCCTTGAGCGCTCGCATCAAGCCTGCGTTGTCACTTGCATTCTTGATGGAAGGGTTCATTTGGATGCGGCTGCCCAATCGATCGTAGTCACCAATGTGGAAGAACAAATGATGCAGGCAGACTTCTGCGGTCAGGTACGGGCTGGGCTCATTCAAGTGAACCAGTTCGGCCGCCGTGGAAACGTGAAGCACATGGAAGCGATGTTGATGTCGGCGGGCGAGATCCGTCGCCCTTTGAGTGGCAATCATGGCCGCTTTTTCGTCGCGGATCTCGGAATGGACTGCGATGTCCGTACGTCCTGCCAGGCGTTCGGCGTTGGTACGAACCGTGGATTCGTCCTCACAATGCGCGCAGATGGGAAGCGTCGTTTCAGCAAAGATGCGTTCCAGCGCTTCCTGCTCGTCGACCAGAAGACTTCCCGTGCTACTACCGATGAAGATCTTGATGCCGGGTAAGTCCGTCGCCTTGCTCAGCTCCGCGACGTTATCGGGCGTCGCTCCGATGTAGAACCCGTAGTTGACGAGTGATTTCTCCGCGCCTAGCTTCTCTTTTTCACGCACGCCCTCCACCGTGATGGCAGGAGGTTTCGTGTTGGGCATCTCTAAGAAAGTGGTGACACCACCCGCGGCACAAGCATGGCTCGCCGTGGAGAGATCCTCTTTGTGTGTGAGACCCGGCTCACGAAAATGCACTTGATCGTCAACGACGCCGGGCAACATGTGCAGACCGCTGCCGTCAACGACTTCATCGCAGCTGGCTTGGGCATCGGCGTCCAGGTCGACAAAGACACCGTCTGAGATCAGGACGTTCCCTTTGCGGACGGAGCCGGAGTCCGCGTCAATCCCATCTCCCGGAAGGACCATTTGGGCGTTGCGAATCAGCAGGCGATGGGTCATTGCAGATTCCCTGTCGCCCAAAGGGTTCCCCGAACAAGGGTCGACAAAAAGACGTGGTCACCAAAGGTGTCGTTGGAGTGTCCATACGTGGTGCCAAAGACGCGGGCTGCACCAAATTGATTGGTCCAGAAAACCGGATGCGGGTCCCCGGTTTTCTCACTCACGGATTCAGCGAGCGGCACCATGTTGGGCCATTGTTTTTCAATGATGTAGAGCTCATCCATCGGAGTGACCCACGAAGCCGGGAACTCACGCATGACCGGGTGATTCGCCTTCAAGACTTTGACCGCATAGCGACTCTGGTGTTCGTGTCTCCGGCTGGTGACGCCCAGCATCTGCCTCCAATCGTCGATCTTGGCTTCACGGTAGGTATGCATCGCACAGTGGATGACCACGCCGGGAGTGCCTGCTTTGTGCGGCTCCGTGATTCGGCGGATGTACTCCGCGTCAGTCGTTTTTGCGAAGCACTCGTTGTGAATCACGACATCGTAGGGCTTCGCCCAATCGGGATCATCGTAGAGTTTCAGAATCGCCGAGGTTCCTTTGCCGCCATCATTGACAACGGTCCAAACGACGTTGACGGACTCTTCTTGAAATGCCAGCTGCAACTGCTTGGTCTGAAAATCATAGTCGTGGCAACAACCGGACGTCACCAAGAGCACTTTCAGCGGCGAACCCGCGCCGTCGTTCTGGGGTGCTTCCTGGGCGTCACACCAGGCCGGATGACATGAGACAGATGCTGCCAGAACAAGCAGCACCGCCAACCCAATGTGATTTCGAGGATGGTTTGTTGCTTGCGTCATGGATGCGTTCTCTGTGGTTAGTTCATGTTGCGTGACCAAATGACAAGCACGAGCGAGCACGCCTGCCGCGGATCGAATCGCCACGGGGCCTTCATCGGAACCTCACTCGAGATATCCATCGGAGACCATTGTATCATTCGAGGTTGTTCTCGAAGGGGCGAACAGGGACTTGATCGGGGCCTTTCTCGATCGCCGCAACGCGTGCTTCCAACATCGTCCTTCGATATCGCCTAGCTAGAGAGGCCCATCCGGGCAGGCAGGTTGGCAGGCGCGTTTGGCGCAGCGATGATACCGCCAGCTTGGCTTCCTCGGCATCGCCAAGCTTCCCATCATCCCTCTCGCACGGCCGCAGTCTCATGGCAACCTCGCCCAGCGCGCAAGCTGACTCACAAACGCGCCCCATCAGGAAATTGCTTGCCGCGAACCGGAGTGAGATCGCGACGCGGGTGTTCCGTTCGGCAACGGAATTGGGCATTCGCACCGTTGCCATCTACTCCCATGAAGACCGTTACGCTCTGCATCGATTCAAAGCGGACGAGGCCTATCAGATTGGAGAACCCGGCGAGCCGATTCGGTCGTACCTTAACATCGATGCGATCGTCGGTCTTTGCTTGAAGCACGACATCGACGCGGTCCATCCTGGCTATGGCTTCCTTTCGGAGAACCCGGATTTTGCAAAGGCCCTGACGGACGCGGGGATCCTGTTTATCGGCCCCAGTGAATCCTGTTTGCGTCAGTTGGGTGACAAGACCAGCGCTCGTCGCTTGGCGGACACCGCCGGTGTGCCGATTCTGGGTGGCACTTCCAAGGCGGTGGCCTCTTTGCCTGAGGCGGAAGAGGCGGCAAGTTCGCTTGGGTATCCGATCATGCTGAAAGCAGCCAAGGGAGGTGGTGGTCGCGGCATGCGCATCGTGATGAAGCCCGAGGATCTGGCTGGAAACCTGGAGGCCGCGCAGCGCGAGGCGAAGACCGCGTTCGGAAGTGATGAGGTCTTCCTAGAGCGTTTTGTTCAACGTGCGCGTCACCTGGAAGTTCAGCTGATCGGTGATCGGCATGGCAATTTGGTGCACTTGTTCGAACGCGACTGCAGTGTGCAACGACGCCATCAAAAGGTGGTTGAGATTGCACCGGCTCCCAATCTGCCGGATTCGATCCGAAAAGGCATCTGCGACGCGGCGGTTCAGATCGGCAAAGCCGTGGGGGAGGTCGCCGGTGGGACGAGCTATGACAACGCCGGCACGGTTGAGTTTCTGTTGGATACCGATTCCGGCGAGTACTTCTTTATCGAAGTGAATCCGCGGATCCAGGTGGAACACACCGTGACCGAAGAGGTGACAGGCGTGGATGTGGTTCGATCCCAGATCTTGATCGCGCAAGGGCACCCGCTGGAGCACGAGAGTATCGGATTGGCATCGCAAGACGACATTGCCACCAGTGGGTTCGCGATTCAGTGCCGTGTCACCACGGAAGATCCGGCAGCCGATTTTCGCCCGGATTACGGGCGCATCAGTCACTACCGGTCGGCAGCGGGTTTGGGGATTCGGCTGGATGCGGGAACGGCATTCAGTGGTGCGGTGGTGAACCCCTTTTATGACTCCATGCTGGTCAAGGTGACCGCGCGTGCGCCGGAATTCACCGCCGCGGCTCGTCGCATGGATCGCTGTTTGCAGGAGTTCCGTATTCGCGGGGTGAAGACGAACATCCCGTTCTTGTTGCGTCTGGTAAACCACCCCACGTTTCTGGCCGGAGAGTCCACGACGCGTTTGATTGATAACACGCCCGAGCTGTTTCAGCTACCGCGGCGGCGGGACCGGGCTACGAAGTTGTTGACGTTTCTGGGCGAGACCATCGTCAATGGGAACAGTCTGGTGGCGGACCGTCCGCCTGCCCTTCGACGCGATCCAGCACCGGTCCCCGAGACGCCCAAGGCAACCAAACCTCCTCGCGGAACCGCCGACATCTTCCGCGAAGAAGGCGTGGAGGGATTGGTGGCGTGGATTCGCAAACAGAAGGGATTGTTGCTGACGGATACAACCATGCGAGACGCGCATCAGTCTTTGTTGGCGACTCGCGTGCGTACCGACGACATGTTGCGCATCGCACCGGCATACGCTCACCATGCATCGGCATTGTTCTCCTTGGAGATGTGGGGCGGGGCCACGTTTGACACCTCCATGCGTTTCCTCAAGGAGTCTCCTTGGCAACGTTTGTCGGACCTTCGCGCCGCCGTTCCCAATATCTTGACTCAGATGCTTCTGCGAGCCAGCAATGCGGTGGGCTATACAAACTATCCCGACAATGTGGTGCGTTTGTTCGTTCGAGAAGCCGTCCAGGCCGGGATGGACGTGTTTCGTGTTTTTGACGCGCTCAACTGGGAAGAAAACATCCGCGTCGCAATGGAGGCGGTGATCGAAGAGGGTGGCATATGCGAAGCGTCCATTTGTTACACCGGAGACCTGCAAGATCCCAAACGAACCAAATATGATCTCAAGTACTACGTCGACCTCGCGAAGAAGCTGGATTCAGCGGGCGCGCATTTGATCGCGATCAAGGATATGGCCGGGCTCTTGAAGCCAGCCGCCGCGGTCAAGTTGATGCGAGCGCTCAAACAAGAAACCGATCTTCCGATCCACCTGCACACACACGATACCGCGGGGATTCAAGCCTCCACTTTGATGGCCGCGGCCGGCGAGGGCTTGCCCATCGCCGATGCCGCACTCGCCCCGATGTCGGGCGGTACCAGTCAAGTGAATCTCAATACCTTGGTCGAAGCGTTGCGTGATACCGAGCGTGAGTCGACGCTGGATACCGAAGCCTTGACACGCCTGGCCGCGTACTGGCAGGCTGCACGTGAGTTCTATCGGCCGTTTGAAAGCGATGTGCTGCCGGCCACGGGAGACCTGTACGACCACGAGATGCCGGGTGGTCAGTACACCAATCTCTTCCAGCAGGCCCGCGCGTTGGGGCTCGCCGATCAATGGGCGGATGTCTGCCGTTCCTATGCCGATGTCAACCGATTGTTTGGCGATATCGTCAAGGTCACCCCCACCAGCAAGGCGGTTGGGGACATGGCCCTGTTCTTGGTCGCAAACGAGATGTCCGCCGAAGAGGTTCTGACGAGCGAGAAGGCCTTGGCGTTTCCAGCAAGTGTCTTGGACTTGATCGGTGGTCGAATGGGGCAACCGCCAGGCGGTTTTCCTCAGCCCGTGATCGACACCGTCCTTGCCGGTGAAACCCCCGTCACGGATCGCCCCGGCGCGAACATGCCTCCAGCGGACGTCGAAGCCGCTCGCGTGAAGGCGAGCGAGCTGACGGGCGAGTCCGAAAACGATCAGGATGCCGTGACCTACTTGCTCTACGAGAAAGTCTTCGAAGACTTCGCACGTCATCGGAGCCTTTACGGGGATGTGAGCGTTCTGCCCACCCCGAATTTCTTCTATGGACAAGAACCAGGAGATGAGATTGCAGTCGATATCGAGCAAGGAAAGCGCTTGATCATCAAATACCTGGCCACGGGACAAGCCTATCCCGATGGAACTCGAACCGTCTTCTTCGAACTGAACGGGCAACCGCGTGAAGTTTCGGTGATCGATAAGTCCTTGGACGTGGATGTGAAGGCTGCGGTCAAAGCGGATCCCGGCAACCCGGCGCACGTGGCCGCGTCGATGCCTGGCATGGTGATCACGGTCGCCGCCGCAGCGGGCGACAAGATTAAGGCGGGCCAGAAACTGATGGTGCTGGAAGCGATGAAGATGGAAACGACCATCAATGCCCCGGCCGATGGTGTCGTCAAAGAAGTCCAGACGCCTCCCGGCACGCAGGTTGAGGCCGGTGATCTCTTGGTTGTCCTTGAATAGCGGCCAACGCGGCAGGCCGCTTTGGCGGTGGCTGCCGTTCTGGCGGCCTTTTCTCTTGTGTTGTGACGATCTTTTGCACCTGAGACACGAATTAGGAATCTTGATGATTCGATGAGCGACAGATTGGCACGGGCGCTGCATAAGTGTGACAGGCGTTCGCTGGATTTGCCAAAACGGCAACCCGCGAGCTTCCCAAAAATTCCCAACACTTATGACTTATGAGGTAACGAGATGATTGTTTCTCGCTATAGCCCGTCCGTTTTGTTTTCCCAGATGAATCGCCTGTCGGATGAGATGGACCGCGTCTTCGCTGGCAGCGGTGAGACATCCGCGACTTGGCATCCACGCGTGGATGCTTGGAGCACCGAGGAGGCGATACACGTTGACTTTGAGTTGCCGGGCGTTTCCATGGAGAATGTGGAGATCACGGTGACGGGTGAAAACCAACTCTCGGTGCGCGGTGAGCGAGCGGCATCGGAAGAAACCGATGTGACATGGCATCGCCGTGAACGGCTTGGCGGTGAATTTCACCGGGTGCTGGAGCTACCGGAGCTGGTGGACACCAAATCCGTGCAGGCTCGCTTCCGTGACGGTGTGTTGTCGATCACGTTGCCCAAACGCGAGGAAGCGCGTCCGCATCGAATTGAAGTTCAGGTCGACTGATTCGCTCCGACAGTACCGAGGCCGCTATCGGTGGTCACTTTCCGGGTCCTAGGCTTTGCGCTTGGGGCCCGACGGTGCCGGCTAGCGTTTTGGTTTGCTCATCATCAGTCGGTAATGGCCATCGCCCAAGAGGTCATCCAAGCGGGAACGCAGTTCGGGTGTGATGTCCACGCGAAATCGGTCCGCTTTGAGGTGGACCGTTTCGCCTTCACACAAATCCATGGTGAAGTGGAGTTCTTTGGAACCGGGATAACCTCGCATGACTTCGCGGATACCTGCGATGGTGGATTGATCGTGGTTGGTTTCGTTCAACCGAATACGGATCCCGTGCGTGTAGCGAGTGTCCAGGTCATTGATCGGAATCAGCTCATCAATGATCAAATTGACTTCATCGCCCCCGCCGCGTCGGTCCACCTTGCCTTTCGCTAAGACAACGGAGTCGGCTTGCACGTGATCACCCACGGTGACAAAACCCTTGGGCCAAACGATGCAACGGACACTTCCTTGCATGTCCTCGAGATCGAAGTTGGCATACTTGGTTGGCTGACCTGGCTTCCCATTCTTGGTGTGTGCGAATTTGATACTGCTGATCATACCGCCGAGGATGACTTCCGCGCGGTCATCGCATTCCGCCAGATCATCCGTGGTGTGCGTGCGGAACGTCGCTAACTTGGATTCGAACTCCGCCAGCGGGTGGCTTTCCAGATAGAAGCCAAGAACCTCTTTCTCAGCCAAAAGCTTCTCGCGGTCCGGCCACTCGTCCATGTCGGGCATGGGAACGGCGGGTTGATCACTTTCGAGCGCGTCTTCCTCGTCAAACGCCCCAAACAGCGAAGCCTGGCCGTGTTTCTTGTCGGCTTGGATGGCCGCGCCCGATTGCAAGGCACGATCAATCACGGCAGCCAGCTGGCTCCGGTGGTGTCCCAGGCTGTCCATCGCACCGGCTTTGACGAGCGTTTCAATCGCGCTTCGGTTGCAGGCACCAGGATCCACTCGTTCACAAAAGTCGAAAATGTCTTTGTAGGGACCGTTCTTTTTGCGTTCCGATTCGATGGTGGTGGCTGTCGAACCGCCGCAGGCCTTGATTGCTGAGAGGGCGAAGTTGATCCTTCCATCCTGCACCGCAAAGTCCGCATCCGAGCGATTGACGTCGGGCGGGTTGATCTCAATGCCCATCCGATCGCAATCTTCCATGTGTTCGACCAAGGCGTCCTTGCGTTTGAAGTTGCGTCCCGAGATATCACTCGACAGCAACGCGGCCATGAATTCGACCGGATAATGCGCTTTCAGATAAGCGGTTTGGTACGCAACCAACGCGTACGCCGTACTGTGCGAGTTGTGGACGATGATTCCATTGGCGACAAAGTTGTGGTCGTCTTCTACCTCCAGGTCATACACGTCCTGGAAACCTTTCGGTTCAATCGAAACAACTTCGTCGTAAAAGACATCGCTGTCGGATTCCAGTTCACGCCATGGAATCTGGGCAGCACTCCTCTTTCGTTGAACGATCTTCCGAACTTCGGTCGGAATCAAGTCACCGGTTGTCAGGCCGGAACCGGACTCCATTTTGTCCAAGACCGCGGCCACGGCATTTTCTTTGCCGCAGATGTGAGGGCCCACTTTCGTCAGGAATCGATACCGGCCCTCGTGACCAACGAGGTGCACCGTGAAGCCTGGTCGTTGAGTTGAGTCTTTCCGGTACTTGTACGGAAATGCCTTCTCGGTCAAACGCGATGGAATGCCCAAACGCTGAAGCAAGAACTGGACGCCTCGAGCGAGGGAGATGGACGATGTGGCGTAGTAGGATTGTTGGCCTACCTGCTCGACATAACCGTCGCCCGCCCAGAGTCGTCCCAGCAGCAATGCGGTTTGTCGTTCCCCCAATCGCATGGCGTCCGGTGGCATAAACTTCTCGGTGGCCTTTTTGTCGAGCAGCCCCAGTCGTTCGATCCACCGATAGGCTTCACAACGCAAACCCGAGAGCTGCGTCGCGGCAACGCAGGTCCCCACGCCCACCGAAGCGACCTGATCAAAGCGAGTCGCAGTTCCCGTGGACAGGCACACTTCGATGCGCCCATCCGAACGTCGATCAATCCGTGGCGAAGTCGCCTCAAACATCGCGGAGAAGGTCACGAAGTCCTCGACTTGAGATTCGTCATTGGAATAGAAGTACAAACATGTTGGGTGGCAGAGGTTTCCTTCTGACAGGAGCCAACCCAAGGTGATCACTTCGTGGTCTTCCCAAGTGACGGGTTGGGCGACCGCTTGGACCCGCGCAATGCCAACATGCTCTCCCGCCTGCAGGTCTTCCACGTTCTTCCATCCGTCGAAGACACGAAGCGGATGATTGCCGGTGGCGGTGATGGAGCGACCTGATCTCAAGCTGACTTCGAAGGTTGGTTGAACACCATTCCAAACGACATCGCGGACCTTTCGAACGCGTAGACGCTGGTTCTCATCGAGCGCCGCGACCTTGAATGGACGGCGATGGTGAAAAAGGTCGCTGATGCGAACATGCTCGCCGGTTTCGGCGTCCACGACTTCGGTTTCGCCAACGACGCATTTGTTGAACCCGTAGCCTGCAAACTTGATGATGAGGTTCCAGATCTCTTCCGCATCTTTCTTGTCGAGACCGTTTTTGACGGAGCCAGCAATGAAAGCCTCGTAGTTCTGATTGATCAGGGCCTCTTTCTTCTTACTGATGGCTTTGATGCAGGTATACGCATTGGCCAGAGGGATCCCACCGAGTCGGTTGAGAATCCGCATGACTTGTTCCTGATAAACCATGATTGAATTGGTTTCTTCCAGGACTTCTTTCAAAACCGGGTGTTTGTATTCCGGTTGTTGGCGGCCGTGCTTGATGTTGACGTAGTCGTCCACCATGCCGCCCTCGAGCGGACCCGGACGATACAAGGCGGCCGTCGCGATGATGTCCGTGAAGGCGTCCGGTTTCATTCGTTGCAGCAGGTCGCGAATGCCGCCTGACTCCAGTTGAAACACCCCTTTGGTTTCACCGCGTTGCAAAAGCGCGTACGACTCTTTGTCATCCAGTGGGAATTTCAGCGGATCGATGTCCTGACCGGTGGTTTGCTTTACCAGCTGCACGGCTCGTGACAGGATCGTCAGGTTGCGAAGCCCCAAGAAGTCCATCTTGAGTAAACCCGAGGCTTCCACGTCGTTCATGGACCACTGGGTGATCACGTCTTGTTTGCCGGGGACACGCCCCAAAGGAACGTATTCCGTCAACGGTTTATCAGCGATCACGACGGCGGCGGCGTGTGTCCCCACGTTGCGCGCCAATCCCTCGATCTTCATGGCGAGATCCAGGAGTTCGCGGACCTCGGGATCTCCGTCGTAGGTCTGTTTCAGATCCGCGCTCTTATCCAGAGCCTTGGCGATCGTGATTTTCAGTTCATCAGGCACCATTTCGGTGATCTGATTGACGCGTGCAAGGGGAACGCCCAAGGCCCGACCGACATCCTTGATCGCCGCACGCGCAGCCAGGGTTCCGAAGGTCCCGATCTGGCACACCATCTCGTGACCGTAACGTTCCTTCACATAATCGATGACTTCTTGTCGGCGTTCTTTCTCAAAGTCGATATCGATATCGGGCGGTTCGGTACGGCTTTCATCCAAGAAGCGTTCGAACAACAGGTCATAGCGAAGCGGGCAGACGTGTGACAGATAAAGGGCGTAGCAAACCAAGGCGCCCACGCCGGATCCCCGTGCCGTGGCCGAGATTCCCTTGGATCGGGCGTGGTGGACGAAGTCCCAGACAATCAAAAAGTAGGTCGGGTACCCGAGTTTCTCGATCACACCCAGTTCGCGATCGAGCCGCGCCATCACCTCATCGGAGAGTTCTCCATCCAGGATGCGCGTCTCGTCGCCTTCGTAACGCTCAAAGAGTCCTTTGAGGCACAGTTCACGAAGGTATTCGAGCGGTGTTTTCTGCTCGGGGCACTCGAAGTTGGGGAAGTAGTACTTCCCCAGTTCCAGATCAATGTCGACCGAATCGGCAATGGACTGGCTGCGTGCGACCGCGTCCTCCAGACCCGGGAACTTCTCGTACATTTGCTCGGGACTACGCAGGAAGAACTGATCGTTCTCCATCCGCATTCGTGAGCTATCGGTGCGAAAACGTCCCGTGTTGATGCACAGCATGATGTCCTGAGCTTCCGCGTCCTCCGGATCGACATAGTGGGTATCGCTGGTCGCAACCAGGGGCAGGCCCATGCGGTTGGCGATCTGAACGGCACCGTCGAGCTGTTGCTTCTGAATTTCGACATCATTGTTCATGATCTCGATGAAGTAACGATCGCCAAACACCTTGTGAAACCAGCCCGCGATCTTCTTGGCTTCCTGTTCGTGTTCCGCGGTGTCAACGCCGCGAATCACCGCGCGGCTGAACTCGCTGCTCACACATCCGGAGAGACAAACGATGCCTTCGCTGTACTTCTCCAGGATCTCGCGATCGATCCGTGGCTTGAAATAGAAACCCTCGAGGGAAGCAGCAGACGCGAGCTTGATGAGGTTGCGGAAGCCAGTGCGGTTTTGCGCAAGCAAGGTCAGGTGATAGCTGGCCGCCTTGCTGCTGGATGCACCGCCTTTATCAAAACGGCTTCCCGGCGCGATGTAGGCTTCATATCCGATGATGGGATTGATCGAAGCGCCCTTACACGCGCGATAAAACTCGAGCGCACCATGCAGGTTGCCGTGGTCGGTCAATGCCAGGGAGTTCATGCCGTGGTCCACGCACCGACCGACCAGCTTCTTAATGTCCCCGGCACCGTCCAACAGGCTGTAGTGGCTGTGGCAGTGCAGGTGGACAAAAGGCCGGTTGGGCTTGGAGGCGGTCTCGGAATCGGGATCTGCGAGCGGCGATTCGGACATGGACAACCTGAGCAAGGTGGGGAGGCGCCGGGACGATGCCGCGAGAATAACGCGCGATATGGGGCGTTGAAATGGCTTCCCAATCGGATCGCTGGGCGGGGCCGGCCACCCCGGTCGGTTCGAGCGGTTTCAGCCGGTATATTGCCGCTTCTGAAACCTTCTTTGCTTGTCCTATTCGGGGTAACTACAGCATGTGCGGCATCGCGGGCGCGGTTTGGCATGACGACCGTCGCCGCGTGGATGCCAGTCTTTTGCGGTCGATGACGGAGGCCATTTCGCATCGGGGGCCCGATGATGCTCAGATCTGGATGGATCCGGAGCATCGGGACGCGTCGGGTCATGTCTGTGGCGTCGGTCTCGGTTTTCGCAGGTTGTCGATCATCGATGTCGAGGGGGCGCGCCAGCCGCTGTCGAATGAAGATGACAGCATCCACATGGTCTTCAACGGGGAGATTTACAACTACCCCGTTCTGCGTCGTCGCTTGGAGGGAAGCGGCCATCGTTTCAAGACGGACGGTGATGGCGAAACCATCCTGCATCTGTATGAGGATCTTGGACTCGACTGCTTTCAACAACTCAACGGCATGTTGGCTGTCGCGATCTGGGATTCCAATCGTCATCGTCTTGTGTTGGCACGTGATCGTATCGGGCAGAAGCCGCTGCATTACTGCTTGAAGGATGATCGCCTTGTCTTTGCGAGCGAACTGAAGTCACTCAAGCGAGTGCCGGGTGTCTGTGAGCAGATCGATCCCGCAGCCATTGATGAGTTCCTGCTGTATCAATACGTGCCACATCCCGGCACGATCTATCAGGGTGTGAAGAAACTGCCGCCAGGGCACATGGCGGTATTTGATCGATCGGGTTTGCAGGTTCAGAATTATTGGCACTTTGATCCGTCTCGCGAGATCGCCATCGAGAAGGGCGACGCGATCGAGAAGCTGCAGGAGCTGTTGGAGGATTCCGTCCGGCTGCGTATGAGAAGCGACGTGCCTCTGGGTGCGTTTCTTTCGGGAGGGATCGATTCCTCCCTGATCACGGCACTTGCACAAGATGCGACCGAACAGACGTTGCGAACTTTTAGCATTGGGTTTCCCATTGCCGACTTTGACGAGACTGCCTACGCGGCTCAAGTTGCGGAGCACTTGCAAACCCAGCACACTCGCTTTGAGGTCACACCCGACGCCATCGGAATCATCGATCGTTTGGTGGAGCAATACGATGAGCCGTACGGCGACAGTTCTGCGATGCCAACCTGGTACCTGTCTGAGTTGACACGCAGAGACGTCACCGTGGCTTTGTCGGGTGACGGCGGCGACGAATTGTTCGCCGGATACGACCGCTATCGGGCACTTTGGTTGAGTGATCGTCTGCGTCGCCGGTTACCCCTCCACCGATTGCCCGGGATTGGTCTGGTGCAACGCATTCCCAATTCGAATCGCCGTTACTCGATCCTGCGGCGCGCCAAACGCTTCCTCGAAGCGCTGGATCAGGATCCGTTGAGACGCTATTTGAATTGGTTGCAGATCTTTTCGGAAACGATGCGTGCCCGTCTCTACACGGATGAGTTTGTCGAAACGTTGCCGGACAGCGACCCGGTTGATTTCTTGGATCAGATTTGGAAGCGAAGTGCGGGGCGTGATCTCGCGACGCGCGCTTCGCTGTTGGATCTGCAGTCGTACTTGGTGTGCGACTTGATGACCAAGGTGGACATCGCATCCATGGCGCATGGCTTGGAAGTCCGCCAGCCGATGCTGGACTACCGCGTGGTGGAGTTTGCGGCTTCCTTGCCAATCAGCCTGAAGTTTCGCGGCGGGCGTGGCAAGCTCTTGCTGCAAGACACATTTGGCAACCGCATCCCGTCGAACATCTTCACGCGTCAAAAAATGGGGTTTGGGATTCCCATCCACGACTGGTTTCGAAACGAGTTCAAGCCGCTGGTGCATGATACTTTGTTGGCCGATGATTCACCTTTGCAGTCGATTCTGCGACGCGAGCCGATCTCCGAGTTGGTTCGACGTCACGAGTCAGGTGAGCAGAGTGAGGGCTATCGCTTGTGGAATCTTCTGGTGTTGGAACTGTGGTTGCGCAACGAGTCGGCCCGCATTTGAAACCACGCTGCCATTGCGTCTGCTCCTTGCCTTTCCATCGGAATGGTGCCTTCGGCTGGCGAGGAGCTTGTCCGGTTCTGCTTCACCCTCCCACGCGTAGCGATGGGAGGGTCGAAAGCGAGCCTTGGGCGAGAGTTCGGGGAGGGTCCGCCCACCACTTTTTTAAGCGTTATTGTTTTCCTGCGACGGCCCTCCCCGGCCTCGCTCGCGCGGGCCGACCCTCCCACGGCAAGGCCGCGGGAAGGTGAAGACAAAGAAGCCACTGACTTTCCGAAACAAGAAGCGGCGCGAACTTCGTGTTCGAGCGGGGCGACGAACGTGGGAAGCGAGATCGATGTGCGAAACGCATGTTGCTTGTTGGTGGAGTGTTTGATTGTGTTGCGGTTCTACCTCCCCTCGCTTCGCTCGACCCTCCTGCTAGGAGGGTGAAGTCAATCGCTAGCGGCTGGTTGTCTCGCGCGGCTTCAGCGTGGCTTGCTGGGGTGGTTCGTGGCCTCCGTGCCAAACGAACCACTCGCGGTCGAAGAAGGTCTGTCGTTTTGCTGACGAGTTTCCGCTTGGACGGGGACTGGAGCTAACTGGCTGATCGGACGAGGGGACAAACCGGCAGCTTGAAGCAATCGCCCGACCGCCGTCATCGATTCATGCCAATGGGAAACAGTTTCCGGTGTCCCCATTCTCGACGCGTCCTCACGGTCAAAGCCACGTTGGCTGACCTGAACGGTCGGATCCAAATGCAACAAGGCTTCCAGCATCAGGTGGGCACGTCGGTCGCGATCAGAAAGCGTTTCGTCGTCATAGATCCAGCCGTGGTTGGAAAGGGCGATGTCGACCAAACGCATGGCCGCCGTGGAGGCGTCTTCGGTCGTGACAACCAATCGATGGGGACCACATTGAGCGTAGAACTTGGGCATGGGACTCTTCCGTGATGAGTGTTGAGGACATCCGAATCGCCCCGAACGGCCATTTCCGCCGGGCGACAGCACTAGGATCGCGATCGGGCGGACACCTTTGGTCCACCCGCCACCCAGGCACCAAAAACAAGGGATATCGGTCATTTCTCGGTAACGGACTGCCCGGCTTTTCGCTCTTCTTGGCGTGCCTCAGATCCCCTTCTGAAACAGTCAGACGACGCGAACTCAACTCGATCAACCGTTGGACTCACGGAGACCGCCATGCCACGCTTCTCATGCCCCGCGGCCGAAAGCCCCTTCCCCACTCCAGGTCCCTCACGTCTCCGCGTCAGCGCCCTGCTGATCGCCAGTCTGATTCTTGGCGTGCTGGCAGCGACTGCCCGCGCGGACGTCGACAACTACAACCGTGGGCTGAACTCGACGGCCTGGGTGCTGGCCCTCAACGCCGACGGGAACGTGACAGGGACTGGGGTGCTGGTTGACCAGGAGAGGAGGCTGCTCGTCACCAACGCGCATGTGGTTGGCGCCAGTCGCAACGTGGTGATTTTCTTTCGGTCCATGAAGAATGGGGAGCCCATCGTCGACAAGCAGCACTACCTGACGAATGCGGTCAAGTTGGCTGTCAAAGGGCGGGTCCTCCATGTGGATCGTCAACGTGATCTCGCATTGGTTCAGTTAACCAAGGTCCCAAGTGGCATCCAGGCGATTCCCATGGCCGAGAACAGCACGCGCCCGGGTTCCCGTATCGATTCGATTGGAAATCCAGGGAGCAGCGAAGCGCTGTGGGTTTTCACGACGGGGAGTGTTCGAGCGGTCTACCAGAAGCAGTTCAGCACGGGCAGCGGTGAGCACAAGTTCAAGGTGGTGGAAACACAGTCTCCCTTGAACACCGGTGACAGTGGCGGGCCAGTTTTGAATGAAGACGGGGAGTTGGTCGCGATCGTTCAGGCGATCTCCAAACGCGGTAACTTGTTCAGTTTCTGCGTGGACATCTCAGAGGTGAGAACGTTTTTGGAATCTCCGTGGAAGCCCGCGCCGCTGCCCATCACGCAGGTCTTGGATACGACCGACTTGGAGTATGAGCGTCATGATTCCGGCCACTTACAACTCGAGATCACCCTCAACGACGACACCACGGATGCAACGGATGCCAGCGACCAGGATGAGTCTGACATCCACACCGTTTTCGTGGCCAAAGACTACGAGTACTTTGAGCAAGCGGACGTGAGGCAGATCTGGGCACTGGCAGCGGCCAGCACCACACAACCGGAACCCCCGGTCCTGATGGAACTGTTGTCTGAGAACACCGGGACAAAGTTGGGGTCTTGGACCATCGGCCGTGACAAAGAAGGTCGCTACCTGATCACGTACGTCGCCAAACTGGATGCCTCGGCTTCCGCTCAAACCTTGGCCAGCACGATTCAGTGCGTGGCCGAAATCGCCGCAGCCAAGAAGTCACGTCTCGCTCAGCAACTCAAGCCAGCAGCCAAGCAAACGTCGCTTGCCGAGTGGCTGGCCAAGTAGGGATGGGACGTCAATTGCGGGTCTTATCGATGAAGTAATGGAGCGTCAGCGTGCGACATGCGGTGAAGGTTATTCAGCGGGTAGCCGGATCCGTTGGCGTTGACGGGCTACCACGGGATCTGGAATGGGGACGGCGGACAATAAGGCTTGCGTGTAGGGGTGCTGGGGTGATCGATACAATTCGGATGCGGCTGCGAGTTCCACGATCTTCCCTGCATACATGACGCCCACACGATCCGCGATGTGTCGGACGACGGCTAAATCATGGGAGATGAACAAGTAGGCGATGCCAAGTTGGTCCTGGAGATCCATCATCAGATTGATGATCTGAGCTTGAATGGACACGTCCAAGGCAGAAACGGGTTCATCGCAGAGAATCAATTCGGGTTGGACGGCGAGGGCTCGCGCAATCCCGATCCGCTGTCGCTGTCCTCCGCTGAACTCATGCGGGTAGCGGTTGAGAAACTTGGGTTCGAGCCCAACCAACTGCATCAGCCGGAGCACTTCGAACTTCCTGTCGCGCCCCGATGCCAAGCCGTGCACCGTCAGCGGTTCGCCAATGATGTTGCCCGCGGTCATGCGGGGGTTCAGCGATGCATAGGGGTCTTGAAAAACCATTTGGAGACGCCGCCGATAGGGCATCATCGCCTGGTCAGGAAGTCCCAAGATGTCCTGGCCTTCCACCATCACATTTCCTCCGGCCGCACGCGTTAGATTCAGAATCGCACGTGTTGTTGTTGACTTCCCGCATCCCGATTCGCCGACTAAGCCCAGTGTCTCACCACGCTTGATGTCAAAGGAAATCCCGTCGACCGCTTGGAACCATTGCTTCTTGAACAACGAGCCTTCGCCACCCAGTGGGTATCGAACTTGGAGATCTTGCACCGATAAGAGCGGGTCCGCAGTGTTGCCAACAGCATCGGAACGTGACCAGGTCGGAGCCACGGGTGAAGCTCCCGCAGCGGCGCTCGTCGGCTCGTTCTCAGCCGATTCGGACGACGCTTCATCCTCGGATCGTTTCCAGTCTGTTGACTGAATCGGCTGCAGCCGTGATGGCGATTCGGCATCCAGCCGTGGGACCGCCGCGAGCAGCCCCTTGGTGTATTCATGGGTCGGGTTCGCAAAGAGACGATCCACATCTGCGGTTTCTAACACCTCGCCATCGAACATCACGACGACACGATCCGCGACGCCCGCGACCACACCCAGATCATGCGTGATCAAGATGATGGAGGTTCCGCAGCGGGTTTTGAGTTCCCCCAGCAGGTCCATGATCTGGGCTTGTATCGTGACGTCCAACGCGGTGGTGGGTTCGTCAGCGATCAGCAACTCCGGTTCGCATGACAAAGCCATGGCGATCATCACGCGTTGTCGCATGCCCCCGCTGAATTCGTGTGGGTAAGCATTCAGCCGACTTTCCGGGGAGGGGATGCCGACCAGGTCCAACATCTCCACGGCTCGATTGCGAGCCGCCTTACGCGTTGTGCTCAGGTGCAATCGTGTGATTTCCATCATCTGCTGACCGATGGTCATCAGCGGATTGAGCGCCGTCATCGGATCCTGAAAGATCATGGAGACCTTTCGTCCGCGGACCTTCTGCATTTCTTCGGTCGATAATTGCAGTAGGTCGCGACCACCTAGCATCGCGGTGCCCGATTCAATCTTGCCGGGCGGTGTCGGAACCAATCCCATCATGGCGAGATTGGTGACCGATTTCCCGCTCCCGCTTTCGCCCACAATGGCAAGGGTTTCGCCTGACCAGAGGTCGAACGAGACCCCGCGGACCGCTCTCACCCAGCCGTCGTCGGTCTTGAAACTAACGCGAAGATCCTGCACTCGCAGGAGCGGCTCGTCAGGTTGGGATTCCGCGCTCATCAGCGATTTTTCATTCTTGGATCCAAGGCATCTCGCAGTCCGTCACCCAAAAAGTTGAGTGCGAAGAGCGTTAGCGCGAGCGCGGCACCGGGGAAGACGACCACCCACCAAAAGAGCTTTACGCTAGACAAGGCTTCCACGCCGTCGTTGAGTAAGAGTCCCAGCGAGACATCGGGTGGTGACACTCCCAGGCCAAGGAACGACAAGAAGGCCTCAAAGAGCATGACGGCGGGAATTGTCAGCGTCAGGTAGACGATCACGATGCCCAGTGTGTTGGGGACCAAATGTCGAAACACGATGCGTGCTGGGGACGCACCGACCGTGCGGGCGGCTTCGACGAACTGCTCGTGCCTCAGCGACAACACTTGCCCACGAACGACCCGTGACATCGTGAGCCAGTAAATGGCTCCGATAATGATGTAGAAAATGGTGATTTGGTCGATTCCCACCGCGTCCAGACGTCGCTTCACGCTGTCTTCGCCCAGGAAGGTCACCAGGAAAATGACGACAAAGATGAACGGGATCGAGTAAAGCATGTCGACGATTCGCATCATCAATGCGTCGATGGTGCCGCCGAAATAGCCGGCGATGGCGCCGTAGCTGACACCAATGACCAAGCTCACCAACGTCGCAACGACCCCCACAACCAAGGACACACGGGATCCCCAGAAGACGCGTGCCAACAAGTCGCGACCGAGCTTGTCTGTTCCGAAAACGGAGGGGAGCGCGAAGTCGCCGAACACCGCGACTCGCAGCCGGCACATTGCAAAGGACACGGGACCGAGGTCGTTCCAAAGTTGATTGAACGGGTGTTCGACGTCGATGCGTGAATCCAACTCCGCTTGTGCCTGCTGCCGTTCTCCCGTGTCTGAGAGTTTGGCGATCACATCCCTTTCCTCCGCCACGCTCGATTCGAACGCGTTGAGCTCTGCCACCAAGCTGGTGTCCTGGAATTTCAAACCCGGCCGACTTCCCATCGAAATGGAGGTGACATTGGGTGATAGAAAGACCCGGTTGTCGAGGTCTTTATCAAT
Source organism: Planctomycetota bacterium (assembly GCA_039189905.1). Classification (GTDB taxonomy): domain Bacteria; phylum Planctomycetota; class Planctomycetia; order Pirellulales; family Pirellulaceae; genus Rhodopirellula. The sequence goes on along the minus strand of JBCCYK010000003.1, from coordinate 11,261 downwards.
GGGACTTTGCAGTGGAAGCAAGGGTGTGATCAAAGTGGTGATCACCAGCAGGATCAGAAAGATCAACGAGAGCATCGCGGTACGATTGCGTCGCAGTCGCCGCCACGCATCCTGCCAAAGCGACACACCGTGGATGTTCTCGGCCTCTGCGAGCAGACGCCTGAGGGTTTCCTCGTTGGCATCGCCCAATCGTGACGTGGGTGCGAGTTCGTTCACTGCAGCTTCACCCGAGGATCAATGACCGCGTAGGCGATGTCCACCAGTGTGTTCATCACAAACAACAAGACCGTGTAAGTCAGGACCATGCCCATGGCCAGCGTGTAGTCACGCTGTGTGGCAGCGTAGATGAAATGGCTGCCCATGCCGGGGAGAGCGAAGATCTTCTCCAGCACCAATGAACCGGTGAGCACGCTAGCTGTTGCCGGACCCAAGTATGACACCACGGGCAACAGTGCGCCCGGCAAGACGTGTTTGAGGATCACGGTCCGCTTGGGGAGCCCCTTCGCATAAGCCGTGCGCACGTGATCCCGCGTTAGCACCTCCAGCATGCCGGCTCGAGTCAATCGCGCGATGTAGGCCGCGACCGGAAGCCCCAGGCACAGCGCGGGCAGCGCGACCTGACGCAGCGTGCCCCAGCCGGCTGCCGGAAACACGGGGATCAAAAAAACAAACAATAGGATCGCCAACGAGGCAAGGACGAAGTTGGGGATTGCGATGCCCAACACGGCTGTGACCATCATCGAGGTGTCTAGTGTGGAGCCCCGATAAACCGCTGAGATCACCCCGGCCGTGACGCCCAGTCCAATTGCAAAAACCAGAGCAAAGATTGCTAGCGAGGCCGAAACGGGAAAGCCCTCGGCGAGCACTTGGTTCACGCTGTAGTCTTCCAAACGGATGGACCAACCCAAGTCAAAGCGAGTCACGATCCCCTTCAGATAGTCCGTGTACTGTTGCAGGATCGGTGCGTCCAAGTTGTAGCGGGCCCGGAGTTGACGCTCGATCGCAGGTGGCACGGATCGTTCGGCGGAGAAGGGATTCCCCGGTACCGAACGCATCAGCACGAACGACACGGAGTAAACGATCCAAACCGTTAACAGCATCCAGAAGAAGCGGCGGAGCAGGTATTTGGCCAACTCGATCATGGGCGGGCCTCCCCGGCTTCGCGAAAACGCAGCAAGTGAATCGGGTGTTTGTCTTGCGGTGTCGGCGCGAAGCCTTCCAGCCGTGGACTCACAATGTTGAGGGAAACGTAGAAGTAAATGGGAATCACGGGCATGTCTTCGATCCAGATGGTCTCTGCCTGGCTGAGCAACGCCATGCGTTTGACGGGGTCGGCCTCAGATGCCGCGTCCCGGATCAGGCCGTCAAACTGTTTGTTGCTCCAGCCGGTGTTGTTCTGCGGTCCATCGGTCACCCACATGTCCAAGAACGTGTTGGGGTCACTGTAGTCGGCCACCCAACCTGCCCGGGCGACGTCGTAATCCTCTTGGGTGACCTTATCGAGAAAACTGCCCCATTCCATGTTCTGGAGTTCCAGTTTGACATTCAGGTTGTTTTGCAACTGTTGTTGAATGACCTCCGCGACCGCGCGGTGCGCCTCACTGGTGTTGTAGAGAATGGTCATCTTCGGAATGCCACGACCTCCGGGATACCCCGCTTCTTCCAACAGCCTTCGGGCCTCATCCAGATCCGGCACCAGACCGGGTGGAGACTCATAGCCTGCAATGCCGGGCGGGACCAGGCTGAGGGCCGGTGTTTGGCCGGCTTTCATGACTTCTTCCACGATCTGTTTGCGATTGATCGCCATCGCAATGGCACGCCGCACCCGCCGGTCATCGAGTGGTTTGCGCGTGGTGTTGAGACGATAGAAGTAGACTGTCAGTTGTGGCGCAGAAACAAAGTCATCACGTTTCCGAAGTTCATCCATCAAAGCAGCGGGCGGATCGGTCACCCAATCGATCTGGCCGGTTTCATACATGTTGAGTGCCGTGTTTTGACCTTCCATGGACATCGCGTCGATCAGTTCGATTTTCACTTCGTCAGCGTTGTACCAAGCTGGGTTCTTGCGAAGACGAACACGGTCGCGTAGTCGACGCAGGTCCAACTGATAGGCCCCGCTGGTCACAATGTTTTCTGGTTTGGTCCACATCGGCATCCCGTGTTCCTCGACCACGTGTCGCGGGACCGGATAGAGCGGGTAGTAGGCGACCAGGCTCGGAAAATAGGGCAGCGGGTTTTTCAGGTTGACGATGAATGTTTCCGGGTCCGGTGCTTCCATGCCGCCGAGTTTGTCAAAGGCCACCAAGACACCGTGCACGCGCGTGGTCGACTGATCGGCTTCGGGTGATGACGGATCCACGACAAACGATCGCGTTTCCGTGACGTCGTTCCAATTCACGGACCCGTCTTCGGCGGCGCGGGCTAATTCGATGTCGTAAACCCATTGCTCGGTCCAAGTCGCTTCGGCGTCCGCTCGCTCTCCTTCACTTGCATCTTCCGCCAATTCGGGTGGCGGTGGTTTGCGAATCTTGATGAGGGTTCCGTAGAGAATCGTTCCACGGGGAAAGGCCTGTGGGTTCGGCTCGTTGCCTTCCGTTTCCCCGGGCCGGTCCCAGAGTTCCACTTCGACGCGATCCCCTTCGGTCACCGTTCCCGTGGCATACTCCTCCGCAAAGGGCACACTGAAGAGTTGGAAGTTGTATTCGCACGCCGTGGTGGGGTGCAGCATGCGCGTCCAGGACCAGACAAAGTCAGCCGAGGTGATGGGTGTGCCATCCGACCATTGGATTCCGGGCCGCAGATGAAAGACATAACGTTTGCGATCGTCCGAGACGTCGAAGTGAGATGCCAGTGCCGGCTGTGGCGTCATCGGTTGCAGACCCGTGTCGGGATCGGGGGCACCCTCTGGCAGCATCTCCAGCAAGCCGGAGAACAGGCTGAAGATCAGCCGGCTTTCGGGTTCTCCCGTCGCGCGATGTGGATCGAGTGTCTTTGGATCCGAGAAGTTCTGAAAACTCATCTCGGCCGGGGGCAAGGCGTCAAACCGCGATGCCCAAACGATCGCGGCAAACGCGACGACGCCAGCCACCATCAAGAGGAATCGACGCGTTTGAACGGCCATGATGGCTTCCTTGGTAGTCCCTCAGGATGAAGTCACTCGCCTCGCTTACAGCACCGACGCGATGGCTTGGCAGAGCCATTCCATGCGATCTTCTTTCATTCCCGCCACATTGATGCGACCGCTGCCGACAATGAACACGCCATGCTCCGAACGCAGTTGGTCCACCTGCATTTGATTGAGACCGCTGAAAGAGAACATGCCCTTTTGTTGAAGCAAGAAACCGAAATCGTGCTCGGGTGCAACTACCTGCATCCCGCTAACAAAGCTATCTCGAAGCGCGTGAATGCGTGTTCTCATGGCCGTCAGCTCTGCTTTCCACTGTGATTTCAGCTCGCCGTCGTTCAGGATGGTGGCGACTATCGCAGCCCCATGTCGCGGTGGATTGCTGTAGTTGCTTCGTACCAATCGTTTCAGTTGGGTCTGGCAAGCTGTGGTCGCTTCCGCATTGCCGCCAACCAGACTGATCGCACCGATACGTTCACTATAGAGCCCAAAGTTTTTGCTGTAGGACGAACAGACGAGGGCCTCATCGCACTGGGACAGAATCACGTTCATGCCAGTCGCGTCTTGCTCCAGTCCCTCCCCAAACCCTTGGTAGGCAAAGTCGATGACGGGCAGAACACCCCGGTCTTTGAGGGCGTTTGCCAACGTACGCCATTGCTCCGTGGTCGGATCAACACCCGTCGGGTTGTGGCAACAAGCGTGAAGCAAAATGGCATCGCCCGGACGCGTCTTGGAGGTGACGTCTTCGATCAAGCCGTCAAAGTCCAAGGTGCGACGATCGGAGCCGAGATACCGGTAGGTTTCGATGGGCAGTCCGGCGGAGGCAAAGATCGCGTTGTGGTTCGCCCAGGTGGGGCTTGGCAAGAAAATTCGCGTGCGAGCTTCTCCGGCGATCAAACCGCACTGGCTTGCCAGGAACTCTGCCGCAACGCGAACCGCGCCCGTTCCCCCTGGCGTTTGCAGCGTGGCGATGCGGTCGGCATTGATCTGGTCACCAAAAACCAATTCCCGGACGGCGGTTTGGTACTCCGGAAGACCGTCGATTCCCAAATAGCCTTTGGTGGTTTCGGACTCCACCAGGCGTTTTTCGGCTTCCTTCACGCAGTCGAGAATGGGAGTCGTGCCGGTTTCGTCCTGGTACACCCCCACCGTCAGATTCAGCTTGTCTTTGCGGGGGTCGGCTTTGAATGCCTCGGTGAGTCCAAGGATGGCGTCAGGCGGGGCAGGTTGAACCGATTCGAATCGTGAACTGCGTTGGACGGGCAGGCTTTCGGTCGCACTCATGCTGGATCAGTGGCGGGGGCTGACAGGTACAAGGGAGAACAAGTCATGGACTGCGCAGACGGCGGAAACGATGCACAAATGGTAGCCCGCTGGTCAAAATTTGACCATCGACCCTCGCCCGGGATGAACCCTTGAGCGATTGTCGGCGGTCGAGGAACATGAGTGGTCACCCCCGAGTCCGTTCGCCTTCATTCCCCCTGCTTTGAGCCGCCGTCATGTCCGTCGCCACCTCCGCGCCTCATCCCGTCCTCATCGCTGGCCAGTGGCGCCCTGCCGACGCGGCCGCCTCCTTTTCGGCCTCGGATCCCAACAAGAATCAGCCGCTGGAAGCTTCGTTTCCGGTGAGTTCGTGGGCCGACTGCGATGCGGCGTTGGATGCCGCCGTGGACGCGGCCCGCACGCTGCGGAACCTGCCTGCAGATCGGATCGCTTCCTTTATGGAGGCTTATGCCGACGCGATCGATGCGTCCAAAGACGAACTGGTCGAAACCGCGTTCGCCGAAACGGGACTGGCCAAGTCGCCGCGTTTGGCGGATGTGGAGTTGCCACGAACGAGCAATCAGCTGCGCGCCGCGGCCGCTGCGGCGCGTTCGGGCAATTGGGCACTGCCAACAATCGATACTCAGGCGGGTATTCGGTCGTGCTACGGCCCCCTGGGTCCGGTGTGTGTTTTCGGCCCCAACAACTTTCCGTTCGCGTTTGGCAGTGTGTCGGGTGGCGATTTTGCCGCTGCGATTGCGGCGGGGAATCCCGTGATCGGGAAAGCGAACAGTTCCCATCCCGACACCACACGTTTATTTGCGGCGTTGGCGCTCGAGGCTCTCGGCGAAACGGGATTGCCGTCCGCCACGGTGCAGCTGATTTATCGAACCAGTCATGCTGATGGAGAGCGTCTGGTTTCTGACCCTCGCGTGGGAGCGACCGGCTATACCGGCAGCCGTGGTGCCGGGTTGAAGTTGAAAGCGGCCGCGGATGCGGCGGGAAAGCCGATCTACCTGGAGCTTTCCAGCGTCAATCCGGTGGTGATCACCCCGGGGGCCCTGCAGGAGCGCGGGGATGACATTGCGAACGAGTTCATGACCAGTGTCTTGATGGGCGCCGGTCAATTTTGCACGAACCCAGGCATGGTGTTGTTGTTGCAGGATTCAAGCACGGAGTCGTTTGTCGCGACCATCCGGGAGCGTTTCAGCGCGACGGCGCCAGGCACGCTGCTGTCGCCCGCGGTGGCGAGCTCGCTTGGAAAGAGCATCGAGATCCTTTGTGGTTATGGGGCGGAGTTGCTGACGGGCGGCGGTGAAGCCGAGTCCGATCGCTGCGCGATGGCCAACACGTTGCTGCGAGTCAGTGGGAAAGGATTCCTGAAGGATCCGGAGGGCTTTCAAACGGAGGCCTTCGGCAATGCCTCGCTGATGGTGGTGGCGGACGATCTCGATGAGCTTTGTGCTGTGATTGGAGCCTTGGAAGGGAATTTGACGGGATGTCTGTACTCGGCTGCCAAGGGTGATGAGGCAACAGCGGAACGCGTGCTCTTTGAGCTAGAACCCAAAGTGGGACGTCTGCTGAATGACAAGATGCCCACCGGCGTCGCGGTGAGCGCCGCGATGAATCACGGCGGCCCTTATCCCGCCACCGGCCATCCGGGGTTCACTGCCGTGGGGGTTCCCGGCTCGCTGTTGCGATTCGGAAAGTTGACAAGTTATGACAACGTTCGGGCCGATCGCTTGCCTTGGTTGCTCGGTGACGAGGCACCGACCGAAGCGACGTTTCGTCTGATCGACGGGACGTGGCGAAACGGTTCGGTGTAGGCACCGCCGCAACGTTGGAGTCCAGGCTTCAGCCGCTCGCAGCCGATGCGCGTGGGCGCCTGAAGGCTGGACTCCAACCATTCGAAATCGAATTCTCGCTTGAGGTTGGCAGCACTTAGCGTTTGCCCGTTGCGAGCATCTTCCCACGTCCTTTCACGTGCCGGCGAGCGACGGTCGCGACCGCGCCAGCAAGGATGGCAACTGGATAAGTCCAGCCCGACGCACGGACGACCGTCGGGTCCGCTGGGGCGTCCACAGGATAGAAAGGTTGCTTCGCAAACAACGTGGCCAAGATGGCGTCTCGGGCTTCATGGGAGAGGGCGTCCGGATCGGCAGAATCGCTCCCCATCAGGTCCAACTGGCGATGCATGCCCGTGGTTGCTTCCAAAACGACGTTCACCATCGCATCCAGGCTGTCATGCGAGCTGCGTAGGTGACCGATGGGATCGATTTGAATGAGGCCGGAGTTCGCATCGAACCAGGATGCGATGGCTTGGTCGGTCTTGGAGTGTGCTTCCGTGGCAGGCGTCTGAGCATGTCGACTGGCAATGTCGCGAAGACTTTCAATGGAGAGTGCATCGATCTCCCAGGTTTCGTCGTCGTTGCCTTCAGCAGCTTCCTGTTGCGTCGGAACCGAAAGTGACTGAGGTTGATCGTGCGACAACACGATCAAGCCTTCTGAAAAGATGATTGCGTGTCCGAATGGGTCGGTGTAGCCTTCTTCGGAAGCATCGGTGGAAAAGGCATCCTCGACGCGATGGAATGAATCCGGGGAACTCTGTGCTGCTGCTTCACCCGGTGTTGCCGGCTCATCGGAGCTCAAGCGAGTCTCCGCGACCTGACCGTTCTGCTGGGAGTCCGATACCGCGTCACTGACCGCTGGAGTGCCCTGGCGTGCGTTGGGCGTTCGTGAGTTTGCTTCGGTGCTGCCGACCCCGGGCGTCCCGGAGTCGATCGCGCGGCTGACCAATCTGGCCAGCGGAGTGTTTGCTGTCGTCGGTTCACCGCTCGCCTGGGTGACACGATTGTTGGAAGGGTTGTCGGATATTGCTTCGGAAGGAATCCGTCGGCTGATCTCCTCGACCACCGTGCGGATGGTTTGTCCGGAAAGACCTGTTGGAATCGGAACGCCAACGAGCGGCGACGGCGTGACGAACTCCAAGGGTAAGCGAGTCTCGAATCTTCCGAGTCGCTCGCGCCGTGTCTCAGCCAGCGATCGTTGGAGATTCGATCGATGTCGGTCGTGGTCAGCTCCACGATGCCGGGCCTGGCGTTCGCGGTGTTGGCCGATTCGATCTGAGCGTTGACGATCCGATGAACCATCACGACGTTCGTGAGAACGTTGTTCCGTTGATTCCGCGCGATCATTGAACGATCGACGCTCGGCGCGGCTAAGGTCCGTACGATCGAAGAAGTCTTCCTGGGTGAACGCAAATGCCGCCAGCAAGCAGCGAGATTCCAGACGTTCCAGGCGAAGGGTGCGGGTTGCATCAAACGCGTTCATGACGTCGCCTCCATCCGGCTCAGTTTGCGACGGTTCTCTTTCTGTTTGTCTAGTTGTTGTCGGTAACGTTGGCTGCCTGGAGCAAGTTGGACCGCTTTGGATTGAGCCTCGACGGCGGCATCATAGGACGCGTGGGCCGCGACCCGTTCTCCTCGTTGTTGTTGTAGAAACGCCAGGTTATTGAGCACACCACCGAGCATGGATTGAATCTCGGCCTCATCTGGAAGCGTCTCCGCTAGCGTTCGACCATGGTTCAAAGCGGACTCGAATGCGGAAGTGGCTTCACTCAGCTTCTCCGCTCGACAGTAGGCGAGTCCCAGGTGGTTGAAGCTCACAAGCGCGTCCCGTCGATAGTTGGGTTGATGAGGCCAACGGACGAGCAGTTGCTCACCAAGCTCCGCGGCATGCTGCAGGGTTTCGATCGCCTGAGCGTGTTTCGAGCTCGCGGATTGGGACGCTCCTAGAGTGTTGAGGGTGGCGATCACCTGGTTCGCTGCTTCCGGGTTGTCGGGGTCACGCTCCAAGGCGTCTGCCTGAATCACCAAGGCTTGCTTGGCCAAGGCGATGGACTCCGCAGGCGATTCCTTGGTGAACAGTCCGCTGAGATTAGACAGGAGCGTGGCCAACTGACCACGGATCGCTGGGTTCGCGCCGTTGTCGCCGTCAACCTGCAGTAGATCGATGGCTTCTTGATAGCTCCTTGTTGCATGTTGGGTCGCCGAGTGCTTGGCCAGAAGAAGCCCCAGGTTGTTGAGCGTGGTCGCGAGAGCGAGCCGCGTCCCGGGGCTTGGTTGTTCGGCGACGAGCTTCCTCTGGATCTGGATGGCTTGAGCCAGGAGTTCCATTGCGTCTTGTGATTGCCCCTTGGTCACCAACGCTTGGCCCAGATTGTTTTGACTGGTGGACCAAGCCAGCAAGTGAGTCGGGTCAGCTTTCGCCAAATCGCGATACAAGGCCTCGCTTTGTCGCAAGGCAACCAGCGCGCGTTGTGACTCGCCAAGCTCTTGATGCAAGGCCCCCATCTTTCCAAACGTGATGGCCAGATCCTCTTTGAGTTGGGGGTCCTCGTCGGCGTGGGCGACGAAGGTCTTGTGATATTCCAAGGTGTCCGACAGCAAGCGACGGCGCACGGAATCAGCGGAGGGGATTTCCGATAGCAGCTCGGCCATCTGAGAGCCCAGTCGCTCGACCGCGCCTCGGGCAAGTTGCTCGTTCTCCCGAGCCCGATTGGCATTGAGGTCCGATTCCTGCTTCCACGAGGCGATGACAGCGGTGCTGGTTGCGAATCCGATCAGCCCGAGCAGGCCAATGAGAAGCCCCACGGCAACCGCGTTCCTATGTTCGATGGCGAAACGAACAAGGTGATCCACAGGCGTGGCGGGGCGAGCGTGTGTTGGTTTGCCATTGACGACACGTTGCAATTCGTCCGCAAAGGCCGCCACGGTTTCATAGCGATCGTCACGGTTCTTGCTCAACGCCTTGGTGAGGACGGTTTCCAAATCGACAGGAAGGTCGGGGCGAAACTGACGTAGTGGAATGACCTCCTCGTCCGCAATGGCCTGCAGGATCTCGGGTGCTTCTTCACCCAGGTGTGCCGGTTGGGCCGTGAGCAACTCATAAGTGGTTGCCGCGAGCGAGTACAGGTCGGCGCGTCCATCCACCAAGGCGTGCTTGCCGCGCGCTTGCTCAGGGCTCATGTAACGAACCGTCCCAACCAAATCCCCCGAGTTGGTCAAAGAGGCCTCGCTCTGACATCGCGCCAAACCAAAGTCGGTGATCCAGACTTTGTTCTCACGATCCAACAAGAGATTGGACGGTTTGATGTCGCGATGAATCACGCCCGTTTCATGTGCAGCGTGCAGCGCGCGCGCAACGCAGATCATCCATCCCCGGATTTGTTTCCAGTTCTCATGAAAGGGACGGTCGCCGACGCACTCATCCAGGGAGATGCCATCGATGAACTGCATCGCGTAGTAATGCAGTCCCTGCTCGGTGCCGACCTCGTAGACAGGAACAATGTGAGGGTGATGGAGCAGGCCCGCGGCATGGGACTCATTCTTGAAACGGGCCACCTGCTGTTGATCGATCATCAGCGACATGGGAAGCAACTTGATGGCAACCGTCCGTGACAGGGACTCTTGCCAAGCTTCATAAACGATCCCCATGCCGCCACGAGCGATCTCGCGACGAATCTTGAACTCCCCTAAGGTCCCTCGCCCCTTGGCCATTTCCCGGAGTGGTTCACTGTCACCAACGGATGGAAAACCGACCGCAACGCCGTAGAGGGCGTCGAGTTTCGACAGGTAGGCACGGAAAACGTTTTGAATGTCAGGGTGCTCGTTGGCCAACGCGTCGGCATCGGGACTTTGGCCCATTTCTAGGCTTGCGAGATAGTCGTCCAACAGGGTTGTCAGACGGTTCTGCTGATCCTGCGTCAAGCTTGAAAGGGTGGATGATGCCGAAAGGCTTTTGCGCTCGTCCAGGTGTTCCAGTGCGACCATCAGTCGACGCCTCCGTTGCTGCGAAAAGAAGTCAACGCTCGAAGCCAGAGCATGCGAACCGCGCCGCTGTTGCGATTCATGCGTTCTGCAATTTCATCGAAGGGCAGGCCTTGCAGCACTCGGAGCGTGATGACTTCTTGATAGTCCGGTTTGAGTCGGCTCAGTTCGTTGGCCAACTCGACCGCACTTTCGCGTGCCCTCATCGGTGCGCTGGGCGACGTGTCATTGGCGGGGATCAACGCAGCCAACTGAACGGCAGACTCCTCCAACCGATTGCTGACGGCTTCCAGGGACACTTCACGGCGTACGTCGCGTTTCTGGACGGCGACGTGTTCTTGGAAACTACGGTGCAGTGTGTTGATGAGAATGGATCGAAGCCAGCATAGGAGCTCGCCCTGACTGTCACCGCGAAACGCTTGGAAGTCTCGGTGGGCGGCCAGCATTGCTTCCTGAACAATGTCGGAGGGGCTCAGGCGCTGGCGTAACCGGTGGTCCAGCTGCGAGCAGGCCAAGATACTGAGGTAGTTGGCGTACCACTGGAGAAGACTGCCCAGGGCCTCGGGATCGCCGCCGCGAGCCTGTGCCAGAAGATCGTGGAAGCTGGACTTCGGAGACACAGGACGGGCATGGCTGTTATTCGGTTCTACCGGAGGGGCGACCATGGGCGCGATTGCCTTGGGACGGCGATGAGTGTTCTCAGCGGGTTCTTGCTGAAAAGACGCGGTGCTCCCTCCACGCCAATCAGCCTAGCCTAAACGTCTGTGGTGTCGCTGCATCCACGGAGCAATCGGCAAAAAATTCAAAAAGTGACAGCTCTCGCGAATCGAGACCAATGAGACGGAGCCCAACCGGTGTTCACCCTCCCGCGGCTTTGCCGTGGGAGAGTCAGACCGCGTCAGCGTGGCCGGGGAGGGCAAATCTCTGGGAAACACGTTGGCTCCGAAAAATCGTGCCCGCGCCCTCCCCGAAATCTCGCTTGAGGCTCGATTTCGACCCTCCCTTCGCTGCGCGTGGGAGGGTGAATAATGAGGTTAACGGCGAAG
>JBCCYK010000002.1:0-87377 GCA_039189905.1 Planctomycetota bacterium | reverse complement strand
ACCCGCTGAGCGTATCCCGGTCTCATAAGGACCGCTCTAACCGGTACATCCTGACGCCGCTACCGATGCGTTCGAGCCCCGTGTGTGTCCTTCCAATTTTCTGATGGCTCACGGAGGAATCTGACGTATCTATTCAGTTGCGGGGCGTTCAGACAAGTGTCCTCCCCGTGCGTGAGAACTGGATGTCAACAACCACTCAGGAGCCGGGTTTTTTCCGCTGTCCTGTTCCGTTGGAACAGAGTCAAGGTGCGTTGGTGATTGGCCGCTCGCGTTTCACCATCGAGGTCGCGGAAGCTTCCATTGATGGCTTCACGGTCATCATTCCGGCTTGCTCAGCCCATCGCGTCCGTCTCGGCCAACCCTGGGTTCTGCGGCACGATGGCGCGAAGCTGGAGGTGCATCCCCAATGGTTTTTCAATGACCCGGAAGGTCACGTCCAGGTCGGTCTGCGACGATTGCGAGATCTAACGCCTCAGCCGAGCATCGGCGGCTGGTTCCCGAAGTTTTCGTCGGGGCGTCGCATCGACGAGTCTTCCCCGACGCCTCTGGTGTTCACGGGATCCGTGTTGATCTTACTGTTGGCCCTTGAGTTGCCTGGTCTTGGCGATGCGCTCGGAACGTCGGGGCGTGTTCAGGCTGGGTTGGTGTGGGTGGGCGAGGGGATTTCGAACTACTTGCTCCCATGAGCGGACGTTGCGTCACGCCAAACCATCGCACGTCTGTGGACTGACCGTTCAGGCGGCAGCTTGACCGCGAGATTCCAGAGGCAAAGTGATGACGAATGCGGTCCCACGACCGGGGGTGCTTTCCACGCGGACGCGGCCCTCGTGTTCATCGATCACCTCTTTGCACGCCGCCAACCCGATTCCCGTGCCACCTTTCCCAGACGCGTCTGGACCTGATTTCGTCGTGAAATAGGGATCAAAGATTCTTGGCAAGGTGGCGGCATCGATCCCACAACCGTTGTCGCGAACGGTCAGTTCCACTGCGTTGGATTCGTCGTTCAGACGCGTCGAGATCAACAAGGCCCCGCCATCGGGCATCGCTTGACGAGCGTTCGTCATCAGGTTGATCAGCACTCGCTGGATTTGATTTCCGCTGGCGTAAATCGGGGGCAGGTTCTCTCCCAGTTGCGTCTCGACGGAGACACGGTACTTCTGCATCTCACGTTGCAGCAGTGCCAGCGTGTCCCCAATGAGTCTGTTCAGGTCGACGGCCTCTTTCGCGTCACCGCGATTACGAGCCTGTGCCAGAATGGTGTTGGTGATCAATGCGGCTCGTTGGGAGGCTTCCAGGATCTTGTTCAGCGCTTTTTCGCGACTGGCCTCGTCTCGATTTCGCAGCCCGAGCTTGGCGTAGTTGATGACGGTCATCAAGACATTGTTGAATTCATGCGTCGCCGTCCCCGTCAACTCACCGAGCGTGGCCATGGTTTGCAAGCGTTGCACTTGCTGCCGGAGTTGATCGATTTGAGTCATCTCGGGAGTGGCAATCGCCTCCACCTGAGATTGGGAATTCGGAAGAGGCTCGGCGTTTTGATCGGTTGGCATAGGAGCGCTGGCGGGGCTCAAGCTGGTTGGGGACGGGCCATGAGGGCTCGTCAACGTGGTCCACTGAGAGGGCTATCGACGCAATCGGCAGCTTCGCTACAAACAACACGCATGCAACCGCACACCTTAACGCGAGCAGCTCTCAGGAGTTTCACGGATGGAGCCCAATGTCTTGGATCGTCTTCGAAGGATGAAACGCATCGCGAACGACAACGGTTTTGAAGTGCGAGATGAACCCGTTGGGGGCGGGAGCACATGGTGTGAATTGCGTGGTCGCCGCGTTCTCTTTTTGGATCAGTCGCAAACGGCCGGCGAGCAGATCGTCGCGATTCGAGTCATCCTCGATGAAACGGCCTGCATTCGCCCCTTGAGCACCAATGGCACGAATGACGACGCGGACACCAATCCGAGGACCCCGGGGATGCGTCGAGCAGCATGAAACAGGACACCATTTCCATTCGCGTACGCTACGACGAATGCGATCCGATGGGGTTCCTCCATCACTCCAAGTACCTGCCGTACTTCGAGATGGGTCGGACGGAGTTATTTCGAAAATCGGGCGGTCGGTATCGCGATCTCGAGAAAAGCGGCCTCTTGGTGGTGGTGGTTCGCATGGATTGTCGTTACCGCGCGCCGGCGCGGTATGATGACCTGTTGACAGTGACCACGCGAATCACGAAGACGACCGCCGTCAAGATTTTTCACGAGTATGAAGTTCGACGCGAGGATGAGTTGCTGGTATCGGCGACCGTCACGCTGGCGGTGATCGATCGAGATGGACGTGTGCAACGAGTCCCGGAAGCCCTTGCGATTAATCATGAGTGATACACCTCCTTTCAATCAACGTCGAAAATTCTTGAAGTCCGCGGCAACCGCCTGTGCCGCTTGGACCGTGTTGGGGCAGGGCAGGGGAGATGCGGCTGATACCGGGTCGGAGTCGCCTGTCAGTCAGCCGGACGGTCCTTGGCTTCGCAAGACTTTGAAAGGCGGCATGCTCCGCGTTGGCAGTGGAAAACAATGGGAGCCAAAGTTTGAAGCCGCCATCGAAGCCGGTTTTGAGGGGGTTGAATTATCCACCGGAAACCTGGATGTCGCGGATGCCGTTCAGGCAGCTGGCAATACGGGTTTGATCATCGATGGCACGGTGGGGGGATATCACTGGAAGACGACGCACACGGCCCCCGACGCGGCGACGCGTGCCAGGGCAAACGCCTTGCTGGTTGCAGGCTTGCGACAAACAGCGGAACTTGGAGGAAAAACCATGTTGCTGGTCCCGGGGCATGGTCGCGATGGGACGGCAGAAGAAGTGAAGGCGCGTGCGCAGCAAGCCATTGAAAACGCGTTGTCTTTGGCGGAGGACCTTCAGGTCAAGATCGTGATCGAGAATGTTTGGAACCACTTTCTGTACGATCATGAGGGAGGACCGGATCAGACGGCGGCAGCGATGGCCGACTTCATCGATGGCTTCCAGTCCCCTTTCGTGGCCATGCAGTTCGATCTGGGGAATCACTGGAAATACGGTGACACACCGACTTGGGTGCGAACGCTGGGGCACCGGATCGATAAACTTGACATCAAGGGTTTCTCCCGGCAGCAGGGCAAATTCACCGATATCACGAAAGGTGACATTCCGTGGGGACGCGTGCGGGAAGCATTGGCCGAAATTGGGTTTCGCGGCTGGTTGGCTGCCGAGGTTGGTGGAGGCGACTTGGAACGTTTGAAATTGATCTCCAGGCAGATGGAAGAAGCTCTGCATTGTTCCCAGGCACTGGCGGATGTGCGCTCGGGTAGCAAGACATCCACCAAGTCATAGGAATGGCGTGCCTGAACTGTCCTGCCATGTCACGGTCTTGCCACGCGAGACCGTGGACGCCGTGCTGTCAGTCCGACCCCAAGTGGTGGTCGATGGGACGTTTGGTGGTGGCGGCCATACGGCCCAGCTGCTAGCTGCGGATGCCGATGGATGGGTGGAAACGGTCATTGGGCTTGATCGTGATCCTGACGTGATTGCACGAGAGGAAGCTTCCCCCGGCGCCACGGCAGACCCGCGCGTGTCACTTTTTGTGGGCAGTTACGAACAAGCCCCCGAAGCGCTGAAACGCAGCGGCTTCGCCTCCGCAGACGCGTTGGTCTTGGATCTTGGCTTGTCCAGTGATCAACTCGCGGATCGCAGGCGCGGATTTAGCTTTCAGCATCCCGAGTCGGAGTTGGACCTGCGGTTCGATCCTGAGAACGGACGAACCGCGTTTGAATGGTTGCAGTCTCACAGCGAAAAAGAAATCGCCGACGCGATCTATCGATACGGCGAGGAGCGTTTCAGTCGTCGCATCGCCCGGCAGATCGCGGAGCGAAACCGCAAACGAAACGCGGTTCGCACGGTGGGAGAGTTGGTTGCCATCTGCCAAAGCTGCGTCCCACGATCCAAGAACCACGCGATCCACCCCGCGACGCGGACGTTTCAAGCGTTGCGGGTGGTGGTGAATGACGAGTTGGGGGCCCTCGAACGGACGTTGATCTATGCGGCGGATTGGATTCGGCCTGGCGGTTGCCTTGCGGCCATCAGCTTTCATTCGCTGGAAGACCGTCTAGTCAAGCACAAACTCCGAGACAATGAACACTGGGAAGTGATCACGCGCAAACCGATTCGTCCCAGCGAGGAAGAAGTTGCGGCCAACCCCCGGAGCCGAAGTGCCAAACTCCGCGTCGCACGGCGGCGTTAGGCGTCTCCACGAAGCTCAACATGCGGCTGCAGCCATCTCACTCAGGCGATTGCGAAAGCTTGTTTCCGCTCGGTGAGAATATCTTCGCACGTAGAACGCCCCAGCGTGCTAGCCGAAACAAGGTCGCTGTGATCAAACAGCCCAAACCATACTTGCACGAGCGTTGAAAGTTGATGGAGGAAGCCTCCGCGAAGTATTTGGTGGGGCAAGAGACTTCGCCAATTCGGTAACCGAAGAAAATAACTTGCGCGAGCATCTGATTGTCAAAAACGAAGTCGTCTGAGTTTTCTTCCAGCGGGATTTGTTCGAGAATCTCACGCGTGAATGCACGGTAGCCAGTGTGGAACTCCGTCAACTTGGAATGCTGCAACACATTTTGAAAGAGGGTAAGAAATCGATTGGCAATGTACTTGTAAGTGGGCATGCCGCTGCTCCGAGCTTTTCCAGCAAGGATGCGACTCGCGATCACACAGTCGTAAAGATCGTTGCCGATCATGGACACCATCGCGGGAATCAAATGGGGCGTGTACTGATAGTCGGGATGGACCATGATCACAATGTCCGCATCCAGCGAGATCGCGGTCTTGTAGCATGTCTTTTGGTTGCCGCCGTACCCCCGATTCTTGGCATGCATCACGACGTGAAGACCGAGCTCTTCCGCCAGTTTGACGGTGTCGTCCGTGCTGGCATCATCGACCAGAACGATTTCGTCGACCCAATCGCGGTCAATTTCGTCAACGGTTCTCCGTAGCGTTTGTTCGGCGTTGTATGCGGGTAGTACTGCGATGACGCGGAGATGATTGAACATGCACTGATACCGGTCAGAACTCTCGGTTAGGAACGGACGCCTCCTCGAATCTCAGACTAAGGTCCTCCTTTGAACTTGAACAACCAAGGTGCCTCCTCGACCGATCCCAGCACCGACGAAGGTTGGCACGAGGGCGAGGCCCGCAAGAAGATAACCGAGCACGCGATGAACGGGGCCCAAGGGCTCCAGGTCGGCGCGGCCCATCAAGTGCTCCAAGAATCGATTGGGGGGCAGTCCCAAGGAATTGAGAGTGCTTTGTGTCCAACCCATGAGATCGTATTCCCACTCGGTGGCCCTCATGGGATGCAGCGTTGCACCCCTCTGATCGGCCAGACGCTTGATGGAACGGTCTGAGAAGTGGTGCAGGTGTCGCGGCACGTCCAAGTGAAGCCAGTCACCCTGAAAGAGCCTTGAGGCGAGACAATTCCAGCGGGGGACCGCGACGAGAATGCTGCCATCGGGCGTCAGTTGACCCAAAGCTTGTTCGATCAAGTCTCCCGGGTCGGGGACGTGTTCCAGGCAGTGCCAGAGTGAGATGATATCGAAGGGTGCGTGCGCAAGGGTTGCGGATAGATCTGGTAGCACCTGGAGATCTCCATGCACCTCGGCACGGATATCCCGCTCAACGCCGAATGTGGACCAACCGCTTGCATGCATGTGTCGCATGAACGAACCGTCGCCGCAACCGATGTCCAGCAAACGCCCCGCTCCATTCGGCGAGACCTTCTGGACCCATCGCGCCCGCCGCGAATTGCACCAACGGAGAGATCGACCATGCCGATTGCCATAGTAGGAAGGACCGTAGAATCGATCGAAGTTGGCGGGGACGGGTTCCGTCACCCCGTGCTGGCACGTAGGACACCATCTTATTTTGAAGGCTTCTTGCGTTCGTGAGTCAACGACCCGTGCCATCAACTGGGTGGTTGGTTGCGAACAGATGATGCAATTCATCGGTGAACACTCCACGGCAACATCGTGGCGGGTGACAGCATGAACTCGGTCGGCCGGGTGACGAAGTAACCTGGGATGGGTCGGACTCCATGCAGCGATGATGAAAACGGCTATGGTAAATCTCAATCGAATGAGGGTGATCCAGCAATGGGTGCAGGCGGTGACTCTTTGAAAGCTTCTTTGCAGAACCGTCGTCCCGGGAAGCTGACTTCATGGAAGTCTGATGCGTTGCTATTGGCACCCATCCTTTTGGTCTTCGCGGTGGTTCGCTTTCCCGTCTTGTTTCACGCGGCAGGGAGTCAAGATGAGGAGTGGTATGCGGTTCCAGGGCACGCTGTTTACCAACAAGGAATTCCGGCCGTGCCTTACAGTCGTGGCCGATCCGATGACAGCGTGTTCTACTACGCTGACAAGATTCTGTTCGCGCAACCGCCCCTTTCTTTCTATGCCCAAGCACCGTTCTTTTGGGTTGTGTCGGGGGGGCATGCTGCGGCACGGCTCGCTTCCTTTTCAGCTGCCGTGGCGTCGATCATCGTTCTGTACCTACTCGCACGGAAGATCGGGTTCGGTCGACGCGTGGCCTTTCTGGCCGCTTTGACGTTCTCGTGGTCACGATTGTTGTTCTTCCCGGCCCTGTCAGCCCGGCCCGACATGTTGTGTGGTCTTTTGGGCTTGTGTAGCCATGGCTTGCTGTACCTGATCCCCAAGACACCCGGTCAGATCACGTCAAAGGGGCTAAGTGCGGCTTCCGATGAATCAAGGAGCCTCAGCGAAGGCCGGCTCTCAGAGAACGTCGTCACAGTCCTCGCAGGGGTGTTGATCGGGTTGGCTGGCTTGACGCATGCGATGGCGATCATTTTCGCGTTGGAAGCTGCTTTTCGGTTGACAGTGCTGGGCGACGGATCGTGGCATCGTCGCGTCATGCGACTGGGGAAGCTTGCATCTGCCACCGCGGCCACGTTTGCGATGTGGATTCCGCTGATCCAGATTCGGCCGGATCTGTTTGTCTCGCAGTTCGTGGGGAACATCCTACGACCGGCCGGACCGGGCTTGGTCTCGCGAATGTTGATGCCATGGGATTCTTTTCAGAGCCAGGTGCCGCAGTTGATTGAGCGCTGCGGGCTCGCGTCCTTTCTCTTTCTGGCGTTCGGCTTGCTGGTGAGCGGTTGCGTTGCGATTCGTTCACGCGATCGCCGCGAGCTTCATCTTTGGGTGTTGACGCTGTTGAGCATCTATCTGCTGATTGTCTGTGTGGGTGTCCATCCAATTCAGGGTTTTTGGTGCTATAGCGCTGCGCTCGGATGGTTGAGCTGCAGTCGAACGGTCGTACGCATACTGGACGTCCGGTTTGCGTCGTTGGTTCATCGGAGAGTGGCGACCGGTGTCGCTGCGATCTTACTGCTCGCCCTTGAAGTACCAGGCTCTGGCATTCGACCGGCGATCCAATCGATTCGGCATTGGAATCGGGTGGATTATCAAGTTGACCGCTTCGTATCGTCGATCCTGCAGACGGTTCCGCCTGAAGCATCGATCACGGTTGGTCCTGAGTTCGCAGTGGAAGCCCACGTCGATGGACGCGACGTCATTCTCGGATGCCATCATCCGATGTACTTTGACAGTCGCCTCTGGCCAACGGACTACTTGATGGTCGGTCGCCGCGATGAAGACGATCATCGATTGCAAGCGTATCGGAACTTCGGCTATCGAGTCGAACCGGTGGCTCGTTTTGGGAATCGAGAAAGGGAGTTCACCCACTTTGCGGAGCTGTACCGCTTGCATCCACCTGATGCGTTTGTGAAGTGACCTGGCGATCACCTGGCACCAGGACACGGTAGCCGCCAAGGGGATCGGGGAGTCCAAACGCATCGCGAGCTTGCCTTTGATGGATTTCGATCCAGACGAGCGTCTCTTCGGCCAGGGTGCGGTTCAGCGGCGACAAGATTGTGAAACCAATGGCCTCCGTGATGCGTCGCTTGGCCTCGGTGAAGTCCTCTCGGGCGACAGCAGCTATGGACGCGTTGATCCATGCAGCTGAATTGCGCGGATGTGCGGTGATAACATCCAAGTACGCGCGCTCGGCTGCTGACCAGTCTCCGCGCTGGGCGGCACGATTCCCGCGTCGGACACCGCGACTGCCCGGGAGAACGGCGGGCTTGGCTAGTTTGACAGCATGCAGAGCGACGCTCGGCCACAGCAAACGAAGGGTTTCACGAACGAGCGATTGACGCGTCGCAAAGTCGAGGGAGTCTTGGAGCTCCTCGTTTGCTACTTGCGTTCCCCCTGTGATGTCTGATTCCTGTGAGGCCTTGGCGGGCAGCGGAACACTGATGGGTTTCGCATGGATTGATTTACCCGCACGCAAGTCGGTCAGCCGCCACGTGAGGGCGATGTTTTGCGGCGCCCCCGTGACGCGACGAGCGGCTCCGCGAGGCTGAATCACCTCGCCCGACAACAAGTAGCGATGTCCCTGGCGGCGCGCTTCCGCCGCGATGGCCATGTCGCTGGGCACTTGGTCAAAAGTGGAGACCAGGCGGATGTCACCTCCGGCCATCAACTGTCGATTTGAAATCAGCTGAACGGCGGACAGCTGCTTGGCAACATCGACACGCAAGGAGTCCTGTCCAGCTCGCTGGTTAGCAGACGCAAGGAGTTCCTCTTCCAAGGGCCGCGTCATGGATGCGGGACCGCGAATCCCAACCAACACGACCGCGTTCTGGTTCGGTTGATGGCCAGTCGGATGTGAAACTCGTGGCTGCAAGCGATCCGTTGCGGCTTGCGGATCACCTTGAATCAGTGGTCGCTCCCAAACGTGAACGCGAGCGGGGGTCTGGCAGCCCTCAAGAATCATCGTGAGAGCAATGAATGCCAACACCACTGTGCTCGAATTGCTTCGCCGATCGAGATGGCCCCGTGAAACAAGCATGCTGTGAAACAACAATGAAATGGTCGATCCTCCCAAGATGTGGGAGGAGTCCCAGCTGACGTTTTTCCGACGTTAGCGAAACGGGAGCGGTGCTGGCAAGCTATCTTGGAGAGAAGCGAGTTTTGCCTTTCTCGGTTGCGAAGGCCTTGAACTCCCGATGTGAATGGGCTCCCTTCGTGAGTAGGGGGTGACGATGGCTTGGAGCGACGATGGCCTCACTTTTTGTGATTCGAGGACACGATCAGGGGAAGCAGTTCCCGATTGAACCCGGGGTGACCCGCCTGGGGCGTGATGGCAGCAATCAAATTCAGTTGCTGGATACGGAGGCGTCGCGTCGTCACGCCGAAATTCGCTGTCGCGAATCGGATCGCGAGGTCACGTTGGTGGATTTGGGAAGCAGCAACGGGACCCACGTCAATGGCGATGCGGTCACACAGGCGACCTTGGGGATGGGTGATCGAATCGAGATTGGTCGCACCCTGATGGTCCTGACAGATTCATCAAGCAGTCTGGATCTCCACGCGGCTCACGGCGTCGACATTGTCCGGCAAGTGGATGGCGCCGAACCCAGTCGCATCGTTGCTTCGCTCTCGCAGGAGCACTTTCATCTCAAACGCGGTTTGGATTCGCTCCGCGACGATCCCGCCCCGGCGGGCGATTCGGCACGCGTCGTCGCGGAGGATGGTTCGTCGCGGTTGGTGACGTCGGTTGAGTCCGTGTCAGAAGCCCGATCCGAGTATCGGCCGCAACTCCAAGATCAAGTGAAACCCATCGATGCAGACCGATCGTTGGAGGTGATGTATCGCACGGCGATCGCGGTTGGACGAGCGGCGGACTTGAACGAGGTGCTCGAACGCATCCTCCATTTGGTCTTTGAGTGGGTGGAAGCGGACCGGGGTTGCATCATGTTGCGCGACCCGGAATCGAACCGATTGACCCCAGCGACGCGGCGTGACCGCCCGTCCAAATCTCCAATGGACGCGTCTGGGCGTATGGCCATCAGTCAGACGATTTTGGATTACGTACTGAAGCAGGCCGAGGGCGTCCGCACAACGGACGCCTTAGACGATAGCCGATTCGAAAACGCCGCCTCCATTGTTCAGGGAGGTGTGCGGGAAGCGATCTGTGTGCCCTTGCAAGGTCGGTATGAGATCGTGGGGGCGATGTACGTGGATACCTACACTTCTCCTGGCGAATTGGTCCGTCGTGGAACTGCTCATCGTTTTCACGATGAGCACTTGCGCCTCATCACGGCCATCGGTCATCAAGCCGCGTTGGCGATTGAAGATACAAACTACTATTCGGCACTGCTGCAGAGCGAACGGCTCGCGGCTATGGGGCAAACCATTGCCACGTTGTCCCATCATGTGAAGAACATCCTGCAAGGCATCAGTGGTGGCAGCTATCTGATCGAGGCGGGTTTGAAGAAAGACGACACCGATACCATCCGTAAGGGCTGGTCGATCGTGGATCGAAACCAAGAAAGAATCAGCAACCTGGTGATGGATATGTTGACCTTTTCAAAAGAACGTCAGCCGGAGCGCGTTGACGCGGATTGGAACGAAGTCATTCACGACGTTTGCCAGCTCATGCAGGGCAGGGCAGGGGAGTCGTCGATTGAGTTGCGTTTTGAGCCCGAGGAAGAGACTCCGTTGGCCTGTTTCGATACGGAGGCGATTCATCGTGGCGTCTTGAACCTGGTGACCAACGCGATCGATGCCGCTGCAGCCCATGTGTTGGTGACGACTGGTTTTGATTCCGCCGCGGGTTGGTGGGTGGTGGTGGCGGACGATGGGGCTGGGATCGACGATGGGGACCGTGAACGAATTTTTTCGCTCTTCGAATCAACGAAGGGCGCTCGTGGGACTGGATTGGGGCTGCCGGTGACGGCCAAGATCGCGCGAGAGCACGGGGGTTCGATTCTTGTGGAGGACGGGCCGCTTGGTGGCGCGGCCTTCCGCCTGCTGCTCCCTCCCGTCGCGACCGACATGGATGCGTTGCCATCCCGGAACACAAGCCTCGGGTAAGTGGTGCCGACGAGCTACGTAGCCGAGCCAACCGCACCCAGTTCCTGCATCTTCTCACGCACCACTTTCAACACGCGTTCTTGCGCATCCGCCAGCGGCGCTTCGATGAAGGCCCCGGCAGCCGCTTTGTGCCCACCACCGCCAAACTGTTTGGCGATCTCATTGCAGTCCATGCCGCAGCGACTGCGGAACGAAAGCTTGAAACCGCCACGGAGTTGGCCAACGAAAATCACGGCCGCCTGCGTGCCTGCCACCGTCAGCGTCAGATTGATCGCGTCTTCGGTGTCACTGGGTTGCGCGCCGCATGCTTCGAAGTCTTCTTTCTTCACGTAGGTGTGAACCAAGGCGCCATCGAGTTCCGATTCCGTGCGAGAAAGAATCAATCCTCGAAGCTTGAGCCGACCCAACGTGTCTCTTTCATAGAGGTCACCATAAACCTCACTCGGGACCACGCCAGCTTCCAATAACCGGGCGATCACGCGGTAGGTATCCGGCGTCACACTGCCGAATCGGAACCAACCTGTGTCGGTGGCGATCGCCGCAAAAAGCGGTACCGACATTGCCCGCGTCAGGGGGACATCCAGCGCGTCCGCGGCCTGCACCACCAAGTGTCCCGTGGCTTCCGCCTGGTAGTCCTTGTACATCGTGGCGCCCAGCTCGTCTTCGCCCACGTGATGATCCAAGACCATCTTGTCGCATCGCGCCGCACGGATCACATCGCCCATGTCCCCCAGCTGGGCCCATGCACTGGTGTCCAGGACCAGGATGCAGTCAGCCGAAACGTCTTCGGCTTCCAAATCGTCTCCCAGAACCTCGATGTTGCCCGCAGGATCCAAAAACTGCAGTGCTGGAGGCGTTCGGTGCGCGTTTATGATGCGAACGTCCTTGCCGATCGCGCGCAGCACGTCAGCCATTCCCAACTCACTTCCCAGAGCATCGCAGTCAGGTCGAATGTGACTGACCAGCACAAAGGATTGGTAGTGGCTGATCTGATCGACAAAGGCTTTCCAGTTGACACCCACGCAAACGCTTTCTTTTGTGATGACGGATAAGAGGAGCCCAGATCACGATTGGAACGGAGCTGGTTGAATTCGATCGCGGACGACAGCGATGTCCTGCGTCAATTGCTGCCGAAGACTTTCTGGTGAATCAAACTGTCGGATCGTTCTTATTCGAGAGTCCAGCGAAACGTCGACCCATTGTCCATAGAGGTTGCCATCATAGCCCAACAAGTGAACTTCGACCTTGGTCCCAGAATCCATTCCGAAAGTCGGGTTGGGTCCGATGTGAATCGCGGCGGGAAAGGGCCTGTTGACTGGTTGGAGGGATTCGGCGGCACCGATCGTGGCAACGCCCGCGTAGACACCATGAGCGGGCAACAAGGTCGCAATCTCAGCCAAATTGGCGGTGGGGAAGCCGAGTGTGCGACCTCGTTGATCACCTTCGATCACTTTCCCGTGGATCCGGTACTCGGAACCCAGCATGGCTGTGGCTGTTTCGATCTCACCCGCCGAGATTTGTTCCCGAATGCGAGTGCTGCTGATCATCCTTTCTCGGTGCAATTGTGGCTTGACGATGGTTAGCTTGACGCCTGATTGTCGGCAGCGAGCTTCCAAATGCCGCACATCCCCACCACGATCGCGACCGAAGAAGAAGTTGGGGCCTTCCACCATCGCTCGAACGGCCAGGCGTTCCAGGATCAGTGTGTCAAAGAACGCGTCCGCAGTCAGGTCTAAGAGGCGGGCACTGGTTCGACAGACGACCAGGGCGTCCATCCCCAGCTTTCCCATCAGCTCCGCGCGACGCTCGATTGTCGTCAACGGGGTCGCGGCGGAATGGGGTCTCAGGATTGTCGTTGGATGGGGATCCAGCACCATCGCCAGCGCCGGGCCATCCTCGTCATCCGCAGCTCTTCGAACCCGCTTGAGCAGGTCGCGATGGCCCAAGTGAACGCCGTCAAAGTTGCCAATGGAAATCGCACCGCCACGCAAGTCTGCGGTGGTTGCGAAGTCATCGTGTTGAGGAGGCGTCTCCTGAAACGGATCAAGGAAAACCAGTCGGCTCACGGATGGTCAGTTGGTCGATGAATGGTAGGGGGCTGCGGCGATATATTGGGATGCTACGTGATCCTTCCTCCCGCA
Organism: Planctomycetota bacterium; assembly: GCA_039189905.1. GTDB lineage: Bacteria > Planctomycetota > Planctomycetia > Pirellulales > Pirellulaceae > Rhodopirellula. The sequence continues at coordinate 74,257 of JBCCYK010000002.1, read as the reverse complement.
AGTACCCGGCGAATGCCTCTCGAATCGTGTTTTGTGCAGGAACGCGAGTTTCGTATTGGGCACGGCTGCGACTTCTAATTTCGAGGCGGTTCCTAGCGAAAACCGAGTGTGCCTCGATGGTCTTGCTCCTCGACGGAATCCGCCACTTCCGGCAAGCAATGGACAACGTGAAACGCGGTCATGCCGCGCTGACTGAGACGCTCGGCCACGGTGTCGCCCGCTAAACCGTGCAGCCAAACACCGAGTCGAGCGGCATCCCAGGCACCCAGACCCTGTGCCAAGAGGGTAGCCAAGATGCCAGTCAACAGGTCCCCCATGCCAGCGGTCGCCATGCCCGGGTTGCCGGTGGTGTTCGTCCATTCCTGAACGTCACCTGCGTCCGCCTGTGCCTTTCCGACCACGACCGTGGGGCCCCCTTTGAGGACCACCACCACGTTCCATGCCTGGGCAAGTTCCTTTGCCGCCGACCGTTGTAGCTCCGGTGCATCCGCTGGCACACCCGTCAGCCGCTGCAATTCACCTGGATGTGGGGTCAAAATCGTCGGCGCACTGCGTGCTTGGAACGCGGTCCCCGTTGACCTCGACGCGGGACGCGAAAGCCAGTTCTGCTCGGCGATCACGTTGAGGGCATCCGCATCGAACACGCAGGCCAGGGATGACTGCCAGATGTGCTGTGTCACGACGACGCTACCTGGCCCCGTTGTCATTCCCGGGCCACAGCCGATGGCATCTTGCAGTTGCAGGGCAGTCGTTAACGCGGGTTCGGCATCCGGTGCAAGGCAGCCATCAGCGGTGCAGGGCAGGGGAGTGGTCATGATCGCAGGGTGAGAGCCCGCGACCGTTTCCAGGATAGCGTCAGGAACAACGGCGCGGACCAAGCCCGCGCCCGTGTGCAGCGCGGCAATGGCCGACAGCGAGATCGAGCCCGCCATGCCACGGGAGCCTCCGACCAGACTGACACGCCCGCACAGACCTTTGTGGACGTCTCGCGGGCGGCTCGGAAGCGACAGGGGTGGGCGGTCCATCGTCACGGGGATGCACTGGAGGATTGCTTCGCCGCCGAGATGCCGCTCGCGATCATGCCCGCGATGTAGCCACCTTTGAAACCGGCATCGATGTTGACCACGGCGACATTGGCGGCGCAGGACGTCAACATGCCCATCAAGGGCGTGAGTCCTCCAAAGTTGACGCCGTAGCCGACACTGGTTGGCACGGCAATGACCGGCACCGCGACGTGTCCTGCCAGCGTTGGGGGCAGGGCCCCTTCCATGCCGGCCATCACGACAACGGCGGATGCCTTGCGTAATTCGGGAACCACCGCCAAAAGCCGTTGAGGTCCGGCAACACCGACGTCGAAGAAACGCCTGACGGCGACGCCCATCCAGTCCAGGGTTTCGGCGGCCTCTTCGGCGATGGCCGCATCGGTGCTTCCGGCCGTCACCACGGCGACATGAACCTCATCGGAGGAAATGGCCTCATCTAACCGGCGTGTGATCGGCCGATCGGAGATTCGCAGCGTGCTGGCCAACGAGTTGTGGTAAGCGTGCGGGAACAGACGCCGCATCTGAACCGCCGCGGTGTTTTCGATGCGTGTGATCAGACTGTTTTGACCCGCTGTCAGCTGAGCCTTGACAATCTCGCACATCAATTCGGTGGATTTTCCCTGGCCAAAGATCACCTCTCCGAACCCGCAACGACGTTGTCGGTCCAAATCCACGGTGGCGCCCTCGACGGTTGCATCCGTCAACGGCGTGCCAGGCGAGGTCGGAAGCGAGTCGGCTTCGGTTTTTTCAGTCTCCATGGGGACGCTCGTTTTGGGTGGAGGCCTGGAAGGGGCTAAGTCAGCAACAGCGGATGTCGATTCCATTCCAAGGTTCCGCGAATGATCCGCGTGGGAGGCTGCCTTGCGTCCCAACCGTTCGATCAGTCAAATGCCGCGACCGTGGGTGGAATGGAAAGATAGTTGATTTTTCTTCTCTTTTGGATGCGGATTCGCAATGAGCAGCTGTGTGTTGGCCTATTCCGGGGGCTTGGATACATCGGTCATTCTGGGCTGGTTGCAAGATCAAGGCTACGAGGTCCACGCGGTCTACGTCGATTTGGGACAACCTTGCGAAGATCGTGAAGCGACGATGGAGAAAGCAAGGAATTGCGGTGCCAAATCCGCACGGATCGTGGACGTGAGGGAAGAACTCTGTCGCGAGTATGCCTTCCCGGTTCTTCAGTGGCAGGCCAAGTACGAACAGATTTATCTTTTGGGGACGTCGATCGCCCGCCCGCTGATCAGCAAAGTCTGTCTGCAAGTCGCGCGGGAGGTGGGAGCGACAGCCTACGCACACGGTGCGACAGGCAAGGGCAACGATCAGTGCCGCTTCCAACTCGCTGCCGAGGCACTGGATCCCAAAGTCAAAATGATCGCCCCGTGGCGGATCCCGGAGTTTCGCGAAGCGTTCCCAGGCAGGACCGAACTCATTGCCTACTGCAATGAGAAAAACATTCCTGTCAAAGCATCCTCCGCCAAACCGTACAGCAGTGATGAAAACGTGCTGCATATCTCGTACGAGGCGGGCAAACTTGAAGAACTGGACGTCAATGGGGTTGAGTTGGTCGAGTTCGGGATGGGCGTCGCGCCGCAGGACGCACCCGACCAGACCGAAGACGTCACGATTGGATTCGAATCGGGCATGCCCATCACCCTGAATGGGAAGTCGCTGTCGGCACTCGCGATGGTGGAATCGCTCAATGAGATCGGTGGACGCAACGGCATTGGCCGAATCGATATGGTGGAAAATCGGTTTGTTGGCATGAAGAGTCGGGGCGTCTATGAGTCACCGGGCATGACAATCCTCTACGAGGCCTTGATGAACATCGAGCAACTCACGATGGACCGCGATTTGATGCACCTTCGTGATCGTCTCGCCCCCGAGGTTGCCGAGATGGTGTATTACGGGTTCTGGTTCACGCCCAAGATGGACGCCTTGTTCTCGTTCATTCGGGAAGCCCAGAAGCCCGTCACGGGTGAGGTGACGTTGCAGCTTTACAAGGGCAACATGATGGTGGCGGCCAAGTCGAGCCCCAACAGCCTTTACGACGCCGAGATCGCGACGATGGAAGGTGGTGGGTCATACAACCAAGATGACGCGGAGGGCTTTCTCCGTATCCAAGGGTTGCCATCTCGGGTGCAAGGAAGCGTCACACCGCGGTCCTATTAGGCCACCCCACGGAGTCACTGTGCGAGATTCGACTGGGTTTCGTGCAAGGCCCCGGGGTTGCTTCGATGGCAGAGCTAATCCAAGACGTCATCCGGTAATGGTTCGCCGCCGCGTGGCGTGATGAGCGCGCTGACCGTGAGCGGTGGCGTTGATTCCGCGAGGAAGTGCCCTCGACCGTCGGCAGTCACGACGCAAGCGCCGCCTGTGGTGATGCCACCGAGATCTTGTCCCTGATTGACATTGATGCCCCCTGCAATCTTGCCGGCATCGAGGTCAACCGGTTCGGTCCAGGATCCGGAACTCAGTGGGGCCATCGCTTCGGTTATGAGAATCGTCTTCTCCGATCCGTCGCGTATTTGGTCTGGACGGAGGGGACCCGAGGGCGGGTAAAGCGTGCCTTCGCCAAGAATGAGGAAATAGTGGGTTTCCAGTCCCCAGCCGACGGATTCGGGGTGTCGGAACACGCTGGGCAAGCCCTCCCGCGCCACCTGCATGTTCTGACGGCTATCCCAAGGCTGGCTCAAATTGAATCGCTCGTGCAACTCTTCTTCGCCCAAGTAGGGCAGCAGCAGAACGCGCCAAGAATGCAGCTTTCGCCCCGTGGCATCCTCGCTAAACGCCGGTGGGAAATGGCCATGGTCAGCCGCATAAGCCCGGAACGCCTTGGCGATGGTTTCCAGGTTGCGTGTGGATGAGAGGCGAATTCTTCCTTCTCGCAAACGCTGCGCCGTGTTGCCGCCGACTTGAATCACCGCGATCATGCCGGCGCCCACAATCAGCAGCAGCACCACCGCCGCGGCCACCCACGCCGCTGGCGGAAGCCGTCGCGATTTCGTGTGACGAAGCGCTGGCGCAAAGTCAGGAAGCGCAATGGGCTTGTTGCACACAACGCATTCCCCGGATTGGCCACTGAATTCATCGTCGACCTGAGTACGCGTTGAGCAGTGGGGACAAGTGTAGAGATAAGGCATGGCGATGCGTCGATGTGGATTGCAACCTTGAACAGTCTAGCGACAATCCTCGCATGAGAGTGATCCTGCAAAGAAGTCGCGACGCGAGCGTGACGGTGGACGGGCAAGTTGTTGGCTCGATCCGTCATGGTTTGGTCGCATTGGTCGGCATCGCCGATGGCGACACGGAGGCGGACGTCGGTCTCCTTGCCAAGAAGACGATCGGGCTTCGTATCTTTGCCGATGACAAGGGAAAGATGAATCGCAGCGTTGACGATGTTGGTGGTGCTGTACTCGCAATCAGCCAGTTCACGTTGCTTGCGAACTGTCGCAAGGGCCGCCGTCCCTCGTTCGTGGCTGCTGCCGAGCCCGGGACTGCGAAACGACTCTATGAGTTGTACGTCGAGCTGATCCGCGATGCCGGTATCGAGGTCGCATGCGGCGTCTTCGCGGCCGACATGCAGGTTCGGCTGACCAATGACGGGCCGGTTACGATTTGCTTGGATTCCGAGTCGTTGCAGTAGATGCGGTCATTGCAACGGAACCTGGATCGGAGCAGGGGAGGGCGATCCGAAATCCTCATCGCCTAGACGCGGTATGGGGGCTGGCCACACGGTTGCCCCACACCGGAGGCGTTGATGGCGAGGCGTCGACTGGCCAACCACCCTCTCTTCTGGGTTGCCGCGGCGCTTCGTAGGTCGCACCGCCCCCGGTCGGCTGGAACCATCCGTTGGCCTGACTCGGGACTTGAGATGGCGACGGAAAGGAAAGCTCCCGGCGATCCATTCGTACGCGTTCACGAAGCCGGTCCAGAATCGCATGATCGCCCCAGGCCAGATAAATCAGGATGAAGAGCTTGCCCCAGACGGAGACGTTTCCCCACCAACTGTTCCCAAAGAACTTGAGCGCGGTCCCGAAGGACTTCTTCACACGGCCGCGTCGAATGTCAAGGCTCCAGATCTCGTCCAGGACCAGGTGCACCATGAAGCCGATCAGGACTGCAAGTGATTTATAGATTCGAATCGCTTCGCTGGGGCATGGCATCACCAGGTAAGCAGCCAATCCCGCGACGAGCGCCGCTGGGATGCTGTGCCACATGCCGCGGTGAACGGTGAAACGCTTGAAGAACTCGACCAAGACAAATCGAATGCCGATGTAAATCAGCATTGCTGCGAGCGCCATGGCCTCGTGGGACAAGCCGAGGTCGCGAAAGCGATCGATCATCAACATCGGGACAATGGCGGCGGCGAACATCCCGGTTTCACGAAGTGGGATGCCCGAGTCGCTATCCAGGTCGGGCAACATCCCGGCGACACTGCAGAGGCCGCCGGCCAGGATCCCACTCTCCAACGACATGCCTTGATCGGTCACGCCCCAGTATCCGTAGGCGATCCCAACCATCGTGCTGGTCGAAATGTGGGTTTTGAAATCTGCCACGATCGGGGGGCTGGCGCGGAGTTGATCGCGATGCTCCCGTTCGAAGGAAGCGACGAGCAATGCTGGGATACCAAATGTGACCACGGCGCCGCCACGGGAATCGGGCTGGCCGTCACCCTCGTCGACTTGCTATGCCACTTGCATTGAAACACTGCGATCCAAATTTCGCTCCCCGCAACGCATGTCACGGTGCCCGTCTACGACGTCGCGATCCTGATCCTCCTTCTGATGGCGACCCTGATGGGGGCTGTCCGTGGGTTTGCATGGCAGCTCGTTTCGATCGGATCGATCCTCATATCGGTTGCATTCGCCACCAATTATCGCGACGCGTTCAGTCAGAATATCGACGCAACACCACCCTGGAATCGCATCCTGGCATTGTTGATTTTGATGCTGGGGGCATGGTTGGCGATTTGGACGTTCACCCGGGTTCTACGTGGGGTGATCGATCGCATGCGTCTGCGCGAATTTGATCGTCAGATGGGTTCCGTCTTTGGATTGGCAAAGGGTCTCATGATTGCCTTCCTGGCCACGGTCGTTGCTGCCGCGATCCCGAATGAATGGCTCAGACAACGCGTTCTGGAGAGCCGCTCGGGCGCCATCACAGCTCGCGTTTTCGAACACACGCGATCACTGATTCCCGAAGAGCTGGCATCTCAAATTCAGCCGGTCCTTCAGCGCGTTGACGCGCCGCCACAAATGCCGCGTGACGATTCGAACACGCCGGGAGTCTGGCTGGCAACGGATGAAAACCGCGCCCACGACGGGCAAAACAACAGCTGGAACCAGACATTGCACCGGGGTTATCCGGCTTCCCAGGCGACACCCTCAGCAAGCCTCCCTGCGCAAGCTCCACAGCCTCATTGGCAAACCGTTCCATCGACCGCGCGCTCTCGTTCCACAGGGCTGCCATCGCCATCTTGGAATCGTTAAACGCCTGAAACGGGGCGTTTATCGACCCCGAATACAACATAAGGGGCATTATCGGACGTTGCGGGGCGGTCCGAATTCGACGCAAAGGCTGTGTCAGACGCGGTTAGCGTCGTCCGTGGACACGCTTATCGGGTAACCGACACGGAAACCCGCAGGTGCATTTTGAAGGGGCTCGCGACGCTGCTGCGTGCGTTGGCTGGGCCTCATCAGCGTGGTCGTGCCGCCATTGCCTTGGACGACATCGCGATGGCGGCACGCGACCACGTCGCGAGTTGTAGCACCGTCGAAGCCATGGCCGCAGTGGCAGCCGCAGGCGGCGATCTGGTTCGGATGGTCGGCGAAGAAATGGAATGCGATCCGGGGCGGATCGAGTTCTATCGGGACTTGATCTGGGAGCCGGTCGAGGTTGCCGAACGCGCGGCTTGGGAGGCTGTGTGATGGGCGAGAAGTGGCTGCCTTCTGCGTTGGCTTTAGAACTGGGCAACCGAGCGCCCGACTGGGTTCAGCTGACGCTTATTCCTAAGGACGAGAACGTCCTGCGTGTGACGGCTAGCACGGAAATGTCGCGGGCTTGGCTTGAGGGCTGCTGCGTCGGCTTTGATCTTTGTTTCGCTCGTGCGGGAGGTAATCCCGATGCGGTCTAAACGCAGTGCACCGCATGACGCGGTTGTGATGAGTAACGCAGCGATAGATGCCTTTCAGCGGGCAGAGAAGCCACCTCATTTGGGGGCGTTCTTTGTGCAGCGACCTACGTTCTTTGACCCGGGCTCCGTGCGCCCTTCGACATCTCCCGGAGCTTTGTGGTTGTCCGGTTGGGTGTGTTGCTACAGGGACAATCTAGGGATTGCACCTGAGCAAGGGTTTCGGGAGCAGGCGGCCTCATGACTAGTCAGCGCAAGCGGCGGATCAAGCCGCTCCGGCGGGTGCGAGAGCCCGGCGAAGATAGCCCGCGGGACGCGGGCTTTTATCTTGAACACTCCGGAAAAGTTGTGACCGGAGAGCATGAAGAAACGCGGTACGAGATCGTCGGTTGCAGTTGCCGTTCGCGGTACTGCTCGAGATGTTCGGTCGGTCGAGGTTATCAGCTGCGAAATCGCATTCTGAACCACTCGGTGGCCAAGGATTGGAAAGAGATCCAGATGTGGACCTTCACGCTGGATCCCGGGCATTTCGCGGATGCAAAGCAGGCTTACTACTTCGTCCGTGAGTCAAAGTTGATCAGTCGCGTGATCCGCAAGCTTCGCCGTGGAGGTTGGTTGCTGTCACGGCACTATTTCGTTGTTCTGGAGTGGCAAGCTAACGGCTGGCCGCATTGGCACCTGATCGTGAACGCTCGTTACGTGCCGATCGACGAAGTGCGAGCCTGTTGGAACCGTTACATACCTGCATTCTCGATGGCGCCGGATCGTGTGGGCCTCGGTGCCGTCAAGTTCAGTGTCCCGAGGTTTGCGGGTGGTGCGGCCCATGCGATTAACTACGTGACAAAGTATCTCGTGAAGCCACCGAAGGATCCATGGCCAGAATGGGTCATGGAGTCGCGTAAGAACATTCCCCGCTACTCGAAGAGCCAAGGTTTTTTCACGGACGGGGAAAGCAAGCCATCGACGGCGTCTGGAGATGGAGATCCGGACGGACAGGAGGACGCAGAGGATTTGCGTCCAACGATTCGGCAGCGCGTAGCAGGATGCCGCGTGCGTGCCGTTATTCTCCGTATGGACGTCTTCAACGTGAATGGTAAGTCGGTGACTTATCACACGTACGTGGGAGCTGTCTGCATGGCGATGGAACAAGCGGCAGAGCTGCTTGAGGTCAACCCGCACGCACAACGGCTCCCCTGCCCTGCCGAGCGTGTGTCAGAACTGTTAGGGCAATTACCAAGAGGGAGTTTGGAAGATGGAACGAGCGGATCGTCAGCGTGGTAAGGCCTTGGTGCTTTCCAGTGATGTGTTGCCGAGTGGAGCAAACAAGGTGGAGCTGCAGATCATTGGCGGCGGTGTTGAAACCGTTTGGCCAAAGGATGAACAGGCCGGCTCATTACAGCCGGGTGCTACGTGCGATGTCGATATCACCTACTCGCCTTGTGGCCAGGGTACGTCAACGCGCACCGGGAAGGACGGGAAAGAGTATACCGACACGTACACGACGTACCGACAACGGGTGTATCTGTCGCGGGAGCAATCGGGAGAAAGTTCCCGAAGAACTCGCGCAACGGGTTAAGTTCCGGGTCGTGAGGCCGATAACCTCGGTAACTTGAAACCAAGGATGGGTGATGGTTCGAATTCTCGGGTGTTTGCTGTTGTTCGCGGTGGTGTCGGCTGAGATATCAGCCGGCGAAGCGAATCAGTACGTGCAGGCGTGGGATCACTACGCGGAAGAGAATGGGCTAGGCAGCTTTGTTTCGGCTTGGCAGAACTCAGGGTTCACGGGCGCTTATTTCAGTGAGCCCCCGCCTGGGTACAGTCCCGATGGCGGTTGGAGTGATTTCGACCCGGCTCTTCACGCTCCGGGGAATTGGTCGACCGAGCCAGAGCCCGAACCGGAGCCTGACCCGGAGCCGGATCCCGAGCCTGACCCGGAGCCGGATCCCGAGCCTGACCCGGAGCCGGATCCCGATCCGGAACCTGAATCCGACCCGGAACCGGACCCCGAGGCTCCGGCTGGGGATGCTGGGGCGGTTGTCGAGGACGGAGAGATAACCGACGTCGTCGGGGTCGCTGCAATGACCGAGGCGGCCATGGCAGTACTGGCGGTGGTCGTAGGCGTCGCGGCTGCCGTTTGGCTCGGGATGGAAGTTATTGCGGCCGGCCTGCGTTGGGCCGGTTTGTTGAGGAGAGTTTGAGATGCAAGTCGATGTCGTTGACTCAGTCGCGTGGCTCACAGTGTTTATCCCACCGGGACTGGCCTTCCACGTTGCCTTGCATTTCTTTGTCGTTCCCACGGCATCGAAGCTGTGGGATTGGTTCGCTGCTGTTTGATTTCTATGGAGAGAAACCATGTTGACGTTTGCACAAGCCACCGTGACCGCGCCCGTTGATGTCGGGCCTTTGATCACCTCCGCGATCACCGTTCTTGGCGGTGTGGTCGCCGTGGCCGCGGCTGGGTACCTCGGCTTCTTGGTCGTGATGCGCGGGCTTCGTTGGGCAGGCTTCGGGCTCGGCAAGAACTGATGTTCGCCGGGCGCGCGGCGGCTGGAGATCCCTTCCTCTGGTCGCCGCGTATCGCCCTGCCCTGCCCTGTGAAGTTGTTCGAATGGAGTTGAGATGTCTTACGAGGAGCAGGTCCTATGGTGGCTCAAAACGCAAACCGTCGTGCTGTCGTTCATTTGGGTCGCGCTCGTTTGGCGACTTATTCTTGCCGCAAAGAATTCATCGCGGTTTTGGTAGTCCTGCTGATAACGGCAGGTGTTGCTAACGCTCAGAATTGCGGGCCGTACGTCGTGGATAGTTCTCCGGCTCCTGTGAGCAGTTCGGTTGATGAGAACGGTGTGACGGTGTCGGTCGGTAACATGTGTTTCGTGGTTGGGAGTCTGCCTCCTGGTGTTACGGTGACCGGCGCACAGCCAGGCTTTGTATGTGGGCCAGTCACGTTGCAGTTTACTCCAGCAAATCCGGGCGGGAACTGGGATATGGCTGGCATCCACTTGGACGGGGAGTGGTACAACGCGTTCGGTGAGATCATCGGCGGCGGGCAGGTGAACCTACCCGCGTTCTTCATCGAATGCCCAGATTGCGCGTCTATCGGCATGCTCGACACGGATGGGGACGGCGTCTGCGATTGCGAGGATCCGGACGGGGATGGGGCTTGCGGGTGTGCAGCTGGGACCGTCCCCAATGGCGCCGGCGGTTGCTGTGATGACCCGGATGACGATGGGGCTTGTGGGTGTGGTGCGCCAAAGGTCGACGATGGCAATGGCGGGTGTGAGTGCCCGTCCGGGACGATCGACGATGGTACTGGGGCTTGCTGTCCGGATGCCGACGGCGATGGCGCGTGCGATTGTCCAGCTGGGGAGGTGGACGACGGCGCGGGCGGTTGTTGTCCGGATCCGGACGGCGATGGGGAGTGCGGTTGTGCTGCCGGTACGGTGGAAGATGGCGAGGGCGGGTGCTGTGAGGATGCCGACGGCGATGGCAACTGCGATGGCGGGGGGACATGCAGTCAGTGTGGGATGGGGTCGTGTTGTTGTTGCTGTAGTCGTTTGACTGGTGGGAGCGGTTCAGAACCTCAATGGCAGGATCCAACGGGCTATTTCCCGTCCCCGGCGTATGTCGACGAAGCACCGGCACCAAACACCACGGGCATCGCTAGCAGTTTGGAAGCCTTGATCCCAGTAAGGCAAGTGTCGACTCGAACGCCGGAGGATTTCGACGTTGATCTCGGGATGTTTGCAGTGACGGTGCCCCTGACGCCGCCAGCGGGTCACCCGGTCTGGGATGCGTTGTCGTTGATGCGTGCTTTGTTGTTGTTCGTAGCGTTCGGTTATGGGCTGATGTACATCTTTAAGGTGGTGCGGACGTGATCTCTTGGATTCAGAACCTCGCCCAGTCCATCTGGGACATCGTCATTGCGTTTGCTGTGTGGTTGCTGGACGTCATCGTTTGGGGCATCAAGTACGCGTTCTGGTATGTCGTCGACACGCTCTATAACGTCGTGCAAGGGTTGATCAATGCAGTCGTTGGATTGTTTCCGTCGTTGGCGGCTTTCGACACGTTCGAGGTGATACGCCCAGGTCTTGAGATCGCGAACGTGTATTTGCCGGTCAACGAGTGCTTCTTGCTGCTGTTTGGTGTGTTGACGTTCTCCGCAGCGTGGTCGGCATTCCGCTTGCTCATGAAGGCGATCCCAACGATCGGGTGATATGAAGGCTCCAACGACAACGGTTCTGACTGCGGTTGCCGGTGCCGGCAAAAGCTACATGGCGACTTGGGAAGTCGTCACAGAGTACCTGCCCTACACGACGGAGGGCCGTATCATCACGAACATGCCGTATGGCATCGTTCCAGAGTCCCACTCCACGCCTCCTGCCTATGAGGGCGAGACTTTCGCTGACCGAATCGGAGAGTACGTGGCGAAGGGGCACGGTGGAGACGCAAAGGCCATTGCCGAACGCGTCGAGTTGATACCAGCGGATGTGCTTAGTGCGTGGCGGGATGGGGAAGACCCCGCGTTGTGGCTTGCCGAATCGGATCTCACTGGCTGCCGGATCATCATTGACGAGATGCACAACTACTGCGGGCGGAAAGGCACGTCTGCGCAGTGCAAGAAAGCATGGCAGGTGCTTTGCGGGGAGCTGCGGCACCGTGGAGCGACGGCGTTGTTTATCACGCAATCGCCCCACAAGCTCGCCAAGGAGATTCTTGACGAAGCGGGATTGCGTCAAGCTTTGGTGAACGTGGAGGACATGGTCGACCCGTTCTTCGGTATCGCGAATCGCTATTGGTACGAGTTGCGGGCCAAGCTGTCTGGCAGATATTCCGCGTCGTTTGTGCGGCGTGACCTTCGCGACGTTGACGGGCGGAAAGTCAAGGTCGAGAACGAGATCCGCGTTAAGCGTGAGCCGGCGATATTCGCGTTGTATGACAGTCTCGCTGCACCTCAGAAAGGTGGTCGAGCTGCGGGCGACGCGGCCAATGTGCGGATGTTCGAGCAGCTCAGCTGGCCCAGGCTGTTGCTGTGGTTTATCCGCATCAACTGGTTGCGTATGGCAAGGCCCATTGCGATCGCGGTGGCTTTGATTTGTTGTTTTATCTTTTGGAAACCCGCGTTTGAGGCGTTCCAGACACACATGGCCCGAGCTGCGGGTGTCAAGCCTGCCAAGGTGGAGGCGAAATCGGCGGCTGCCAAAACCAAGACTGCGGAGCTGCCAACGGTAGCCCTTGGTCGAGCGGAGCCGTCCGAGTCACCGGAACTGGCGGAGTCGCGACGCCTTGCATTGGAGTTGCAAGAGACCGTTGAGCGGATGCGTGCTGATTTGGAGAAGGCGGAAGGCATCATCAGGAAGCAATCCGCCATCGTTGCCATGATGCCCGATCGCATCGTGTTGGCGGATGGCAGAGCGTACAAGCGAAGCGAAACGATACAGGGAGGGGACCACGATGGACGGAAAGTGCACGCGATTGATTACCGTAACGGCATCGCTCGTTTGGATGACGACAGTCGGTTGTTCCTTCGTTCCGGTGAAGACGCCCGACGTTCCACCTTTGGCGGATTTGTATCGCCTCAGCCCGTACCGTCACAGCGGAGCCCGCATCCAAACGGAACCCGTCAGGCGAGTCACAGTGAGGGCGGAGGGCCAGCGGCTGTCGGATCTGCTACGACTGTTACTGGATGGCACCGATTACAGCGTGATTCTGCAGGAGGGCTTGGAGGACCGGCCAGTCACGGTGCAGCTCAGGGAAGCTCCGATCGACGCGGTCGTGTCGGCTTTGGCACGCCGCCTTGGGACGCAGGTAACCCGACAGGGGCAACTGTTCTTCGTCGGTGAGCTCCGGCCCGAGGATCGCGGCGTTTTGGTTGCACATCTCGGCGTGTTGAACGAAGCCGAACGCGAGAAAGTTGGGCAAGCGTTTTTGAGCGAGCATGGGAACGTCGTAGCGGTATCCACTGGGCATCTTATCGCCAGCGATCGGGTGGAAGTACTCGCGAAGATTGCGGAGGCTGTGGAGGAAGTCAGAGCTAGCCCACGGGACGCCTGGTTAATCCAGTTGCACGTTGTCGCTGCGGATCAGTTCGAGAGTGTCGACGCCGGCACGAAGCCAGACGTGACTCTTGGGGCAGCAGCGACGCTAGATGGTGTTGATGTCGCGGCGTCGGTGGTTGCAGAGCTGGAAGCTGTCAGGCGGCGATCAAGCTCGGCGATTGTCTGGGAGCCGACGCTATTGGCCTGGCCTGGTCAGCCGTCAGTTATCAGCGATCGCGAGCGATTCCCGATCGTGACGCAGACCAACGTGGATACGACCGGCGTTTCACGGGAGAACGTGACGTTTGAGGAGTTTGGACGTCGTGCCTCTGTTGTCGTGCGTCCGTTGGTTGGGGGTCGCGGTATTCTTGAAGTGGATATCACCGACGAATCGGTCGTGGATGTTATCGACGGTCGCCCGCGGTCAGCCGGGTTCACATTCAGTGCGTCGGCCGAAGTCTACAACGAAGCCGTCATGTTGCTCGGGAGCGTTCAGCGTCGGCAGGACCAGCAATCGTTAACCGATTGGTTCGGTTGGCTCCGTGCCGATCAGTCGTCTCGGCAGGTGTTGCAGGTTTGGGCTCGGGTGTTGCGTGTCTCGCCCGCGTTCGCGAGCGGCCCCGAGCGAGCGGTTGTGGGCGAGACTCCAGACCCCGGCTCGAGTTAGCAGTGCATGTTGCAGTTGGTGATTGAACCGGTTTGCTGTGCGTCTGTTCGCGCAGCGGGTGCGTCCGTTGTTTCGTCGATTGACGTGCTTGCGACCGGGAGGTCAGTTACGCCTATCTGGCGTTAGAAGATAAAAGGCACGCCGTTTGAGTCGGAAGGCGCCCGGCTCGCGTTTGTGGCCGTCGCATTCCTCAGCCCCCGCTGCGACCGTGCCCTCAAAGGAAACGAGCATCCGGACGCACCGGAGAAAAATTCGGACTAACCGTTAAGGTCCCCATTGACATAGCCGAATAGAATCGCGTCAACTGTGACGCGCATGCCGGCAAGCGTGCATTGTCGGGTTTGAGAAGCAACGCTCATCCCCTTACGCAGCACCTTAAGAGTTCAGCGCATAAAGAACCCCGCTCGACGGCAATCAAGCGGGGTCCGGTCGTTGAAGCTCTTAGTAGCAACTGAAAGTAGCTCCAATGACCACCAGAAAGGTTACCCCGTGCAATCGCATGGGCAAGCCCTCGCCGCAGGTTTTCGCGGCATTGCTTTCAATCCCAGATCAGTCGTTCGATCCGTCCTCCTCTGCTGGGCCAAAAAGGTCGAAACTAGTTCCATCCGATGGGGCATTATCGGACGTTGCGGGGCGGTTGAAATCGCCCCGCTTTCGGAGCTTATGCTGATGCTTCGGCCGGCTCGGCGGCTCCATCGGGCTGGTCCAGGAAGACGCCGATGCGGCGGAATTTCTCGTAGCGATCATCGAGCATCCGCTCGGTTGATACGTCCTCGAGATCCGTGAGTGCACGCGACAGATAAGTCTTCAGTCGCGAGGCCATCTGATGATGATCGCGATGGGCGCCACCCAACGGTTCCTCGAGAACATCGTCGATCACATGCAAGCGTTTCAGTTCGCTGCTGACGAATCGCAACGCGGCCGCTGCCTTGGGAGCGTGTTCGTGGCTTTTCCAAAGAATGCCCGCACAGCCTTCCGGGCTGATCACGCTGTAGTAAGCGTGTTCCAGCATCGCCACCCGATCGCCGACGCCGATGCCCAAGGCGCCGCCGCTGCCACCTTCGCCAATCACAACACAAATGATCGGCGTTTTCAGTTGACTCATTAAAAACATGCTTTCCGCGATCACCTGTGCCTGGCCGCGTTCTTCCGCACCAACCCCCGGATACGCCCCAGGCGTGTCAATGAAACAAATCACGGGCAATCGGTATTTCTCCGCCAACCGCATCTTGCTCATGGCTTTCCGATAACCCTCCGGATGCGCGCATCCGAAATGACAGGCAGCTCTTTCCTTGTAGGTGCGACCTTTCTGATGGCCGACCACCATCACTTTGAAGCGATCCAGTTTGGCGAAGCCGGTCAGCATCGCGCGATCATCCCCAAAATGCTTGTCGCCATGCAGTTCCACGAAGTCGTCAAAGGCCAGCTTGAGATAGTCGCCGGTGTAAGGACGATTCTTGTGTCGTGCGACCTGAACCGTTTGCCACGCATCCAGTTGGCTGTACGTCTCTTTGAGTTTCTCGACGCGCGCGACCCGAAGTGAGCGAATTGCCGATTGGACTTCGTCTGTCCGATCGGTGATGCGTTCCAGAGAAGCGATTTTCTCCTCCAGCTCAGAGATTTCGTTTTCAAATTCCAGACCGAATCCAGCCGCCATCATTCCATCCTCTTTGGTCCCAACCGCGATCGGTTGTTTGGTCGCGTTGTCATTTCTCTTGGATTGCCCTTCGCCCCGTTACGCTTTGTCACCCGCTTCGCCGCTCGACGTGTCGGGTTTCCCTTTGCGAAGCATGTCTTCAGCGCCTTTGATTCCGGGCATGTCGTCGAAGACGCTGATCTCAGGTTTGCGAGGGCGTTTCTTCCAGATCTGCATCGTCCGGAATTCCTTGAGGAACTCCCAGATCGACGGCGGTCGCGCGTCGGGCTTCTTCGCCATCATTCGCTTCACCAGGTCCGCAAAGTCCTTGGTGACATTCTCGTTGTAGACGATTGGACTGGGGATCGAAGCGGTCAGGTGTTTGTTGAGTAGGTCGTTGGGGGTCTGGCCGGTATAAGGCGGTTTGCCCGTGACGGCTTCGAAGAGCACGCAACCAAATGAATACACATCACTGCGCTCGTCGCAGAGTTTCCCTCGGATTTGCTCGGGGCACATGTAGCTCCGCGTGCCTTGGATGTTCTTTGTCTTGTAAAGGAGTTTGCCAAAGCCCGTTTTCTTGCGTTCGGCGATGGTGAAGTCGATCAGCTTGGTTTCACCATCCCGCCCAACCAAGTAATTGTCTGGCTTGATATCGCGGTGAATCCAGTTCTGGGTGTGCATGTAGTAGAGACCCTCGGCAGCCTGTTCGACGATCTTGTCCATCATGAAGGCGAGCGAATCCGGGCCGCGACGCAGGGCCTGCTTCATGTTCAATTCACTGAACAATTCCAGGACCAAGAACGGCGCCCCGTTCTCGACGCGGTGTTCCAAGACGCGAATGATGCGGGGGCTCTTCATCTCCTTGCCGACGTTGAACTCGTGCTTGAGCGCCGCCAACTCACCCTTGTCTTCACGAAAATTGGAACGCAGGATCTTGAGGGCATAGCGTTTCTGGTCGCCCTCATCGATCGCTTCCCAGACTTCCGCGGTGGATCCGACCCGGATCAGCCGCGCCAAGCGATAGGGCCCCAGAAAGTCGCGTGATTTCGTCATGGAAGCAAATGGCGTTCGGTCGTGCGGGTCAGGTCAAGAAATCCGACAAGGCATGATAGCCCAAGCTTGCCCCCGTTCGGAAGGGAAGCCAAAAGTCGGCCTCGATATTGAAAATCAACTGGCTGCTAGCGGAGGAGTTCCGAGTAGACGTCGCGTATCTGTCGCGTCATGGTTTGGTGACGGAACTGGTCGGTAAATTTTTGCCGCCCTGCCCTGCCCTGAGCTTGACGCAGCTCGAAGTCGCAACAGATTTGAATCAGCCGCTCAGCCAGCTGTGAGATGTCCGCGGGCGAGACCAAGAAACCTGTTTCGCCGTCCAAAACAACCTCTTTGGCGCCATCGACGTCGTAGCTGATGGCGGGGATCCCGGACAGGAACGCTTGTGGCAGCGCGCGGGCGAGTCCTTCGCGGTATGACGTGTGCACCAAGGCGTCCATGGCGCCCATCAGCCGAGGCACTTGCTGGGGCGGTACCAAACCCGTCAGCACAAAGTTCTCGCGCACTCCCAGATCGTTCATTAATTGGAGCAGCGGTTCACGAAGGATGCCTTCGCCCACGAGTAGGAATCGTACTTGGGGAAAAGCGGTGACAACCGACGGTGCCGCGCGGACCAAGTCCTCGTGACCCTTGAGATGAAACAGTCTGGCGACCTTGCCAATCACGACATGTTCATCCGCCAATCCAAGTTCACGGCGTTGTTTCTCGCGATTCTCTCGCGCGGCCAAAAAGGGCTCCACGTCCATGCCTGAGTAGATGGTCGTGAATTTCGAACGGGGTGCCACGGATTCATTGACCATCAGCTCCGTCATCGCATCGGCGACGGAGATCATCCGATGACACCGACGAGCGGCCCATCGTTCACAGCCGATGAAGAACCGGCGCGCGGCCGCATTCTGGTAGTCGTGAAACGGAGCGCCATGAATCGTATGCACCACGGCTGGGACACCGAGTGACCAGGCGACGGCCCGCCCGATCAGGCCGCCTTTCGCGCTGTGGGTGTGAACAACATCGGGCTGGAAGCTCCTCAGAACACGCTTGAGTGCGCGCGCCGCGACCCAATCACGCCACGGGTGAATCGGGCGACGCAGCGAATCGATCAACTCAATGGGAACTTCGTGTGCCCTGCCCTGCCCCAGCAAGTCTCCCTCCGGTCCCAACGCGGGTCCCGTGATGAGCAAGACCTCATCCCCGTAGTCGGAGATGAGGTCTTGGCAGTTAAACAGCGTGTTCTCTTGGGCGCCGCCAATGATCATCCGGGTGATCACATGGGCGATACGCATCGGGCGAGATTCGTTGCGAGAGTTTGGTTGCGTCTTAGGTTCCGAACTCGAGACGTCGGACACCCAGTTGTTTTTGCAAGCGATTGACGATGGCGGTGTGCATTTGGCTCACACGTGATTCAGAGAGATCCAGCGTCGCGCCGATCTCCTTCATCGTCAGTTCTTCGTAGTAGTACAGGATGATAATCAAACGTTCGTTGCGATTGAGGCCTTTCGTGACCAGACGCATGAGGTCGTTTTTCTGGATGCGGCGAGTCGGGTCTTCCCCCTTCTTGTCTTCCAGGATGTCGATTTCACGGACGTCCTTGTAGCTGTCTGTTTCGTACCACTTTTTATTCAGTGACACGACACCGACGGCGTTGGCCTCGGATTCCATTTTCTCGACTTCTTGGACCGAAAGCTCCATTTGCTCAGCGATTTCGCTGACGTTGGGGGCGCGTCCGAGCTTGGTTTCCAGCTTCTTACGAGCGTCCGCCAGTTTGCTCGCTTTGCTGCGAACCAGGCGAGGCACCCAGTCCATGGTCCGCAGTTCGTCCAACATGGCCCCGCGAATTCGAGGCACGCAGTAAGTCTCAAACTTGACGCCACGATCGCGATCATACGCATCGATCGCGTCCATCAGGCCGAAGATCCCGGCGCTGATGAGGTCATCTAACTCGACGCCGTCTGGAAGCCGCTGCCAAATGCGTTCGCCGTTGTAACGTACCAGCGGCATGTACCGCTCGACCAACTGGTTGCGAAGTGGCTCGTAGTCGGGCGCGTCTTTCGTCGCTGATTTGAATGCTTCCCAGACCTTGATGATCTCTTCGTCTACGGTAGCTGTAGCCGGCATCGAATCCTCCATGATGTGTTGATCCCAACGGGCTATCAATAAACCGCGTTGTGATCGATCGTGTTATCTCGTTGGGGAGGTCAACAAGTCACGGCGCTGATCCCTCAGCGTCGTTGGGTTTGTCGACCGGTTTCGCGTCGTCGTAGAGTCGTTCCAGTCCTGCGCGAAACCAAGCAACTCGTTTGCGATAGTTCGATTCGACCGCATCGCGAACAATCCAATCCGCGATGGTGGCGGCCAGGCCGCCCACTCCCAAAAAAACCACGAGTGCGAAAATGGCTTCGCTCGCGACGGTGTCTGCGGGCTCACCCATCAAGACGCCTCGAAGGAAGACGATCCCCATCGCCAGACAACCGAATGACAGTGCCAGCGATGCTTTCACGGTGGTTTGCTTTAGTTGTGTTGGTCCGTTCGAACATCCCAAACTCGTTAGACCGCACGAAGAAAAAAACGCTCAAGTCGTCTTCGCTCATCGCGCTGCGTCACATGTCTGGTTATCGGCTCACGGCCTTAGGTGTCTTCAACGGAATTCGTGGTTCCTTTTTGAATCTTTCGATGCATCTGATTGTGTTAGGGAGACGCTGTACGCCGTGCCCGCGTCTTACGCGGCTCGCGATGGGGTCAGCGATTCATCCCAGGTCAGTTCGGGTAAAAGCTCGCGAAGCAAGACGGCGCTGTCCGCGACGGCAATATCATCTGGCACGCTTTGCCCACAGGTGATGTAGCTGATTGGCATCGCCAGGGCCCGATCGGCCGCGGTCAGAGCCGACAGCGCGCCGGCCGTGTGGGGAGTTTCATCCAGTTTGGTCAAGATGACGGACGTGGGTCGAACGGGCGAAAACCCCCGCAGGGCGCGCTCGATGTTGTCGTGGGAACTCGTCACGCTGAGAACCAGGTGTGTTTCATCCGGACGGGCTTGAACGAGGAACTCACCCAGTTGTTCGACGCGGGCGTCGCTGCGAGGACTCCGGCCCGCCGTGTCGATCAGGACCAAATCGACGTCGCCCAGTTCGTCCATCGCGGCGGCCATCTGATCCGGCTTTTCGACGACACGCATGGGCAGGTCCATGATCTCAGCGTAAGCCTTCAGTTGCTGCACGGCTGCGATGCGATAGGTGTCGATGGTCAGTAAGCCAACTCGCCTGCGGGCTTCAATCCGGAAGCCCGCAGCCAGTTTGGCGATCGTGGTTGTTTTGCCAACGCCGGTTGGTCCAACCAACGCGACCACATGCCGCTCACCGGGTTGTGTGCGGATGGGACCGCACAAGTTGATTTCGCGGGCAACAGCTCGTTTGAGTTGATCGGCCAGGGTGTCGCCGTCCTCCAATCCCAGCTCAGGTGAGATGGGGGCTGAAAAACTGGCTGCCGAGGCGATCCAACGATTCGCCACGACGGGCGCCGCACCACCGCGGATCAACGCGTCGCGGCAGTGTTGCAGTGATTGACCGTTGGCGTCGGATGCATCGTCGCCAGTGGCGTGCAGCGTCGGGGCGGCAAAATGCGTCGGACGTTGGCGGGCGAGGCCGCCTTCGCGCCGTAGGGAGCGGCTGTCTTGAGGCACGCGATCGGATTCCCCTGGGTCATTGGACACCGGAATCATCGGGGGCTTGTCACCGGGTTCCCGCAATCCCGCCGTGACTTCGACTTCTGTACGGCCCAGCAAGCCGAGCAAACGCCCTCGCACCTGCCGCGTGTGCAGAACGGAAGCATCCGGCCCCATCTGCTGACGGATGTCGGCAAGGGCGTCTTGGAGGCTCGCTGCGCGAAACGTTCGGATATGCATCAGTCACTCACCACGCCATGGGACTGGATCTTGGTGTCTTGCGTGACTTCGTTGAATGAAAGCACGCGAACGCGTGGCAAAGCACCCGACACGATCTGACGCAGGCCAGGTCGAATTCGAGGGCTTACCAGCACGATTGGTGGGTGTCCCATCGCGATCAGCTTCTTAACGCCTGCCGAGATTTGCTCGCAAGTCGAGTCGACCGCCTGAGGGCTCATTCGAACAAATAAACCGCGTTCGGAATGATCGATGCCTGCGGCGATGCGGTCTTCCATGGCGGGATCAATGGCAACCACATGCAACTGGTTTTGCGTGTCGCGATAACGCGAGCTGATCGTGCGTGCGAGGCGATGGCGTACAAATTCGGTGAGCCAGATGGGGTCCTTATTGCGCGAGGCGTTATCGCCAAGCGTCTCCAAGATGATGGCCAGTTGCCGGATGGGAATGTCTTCACGAAGCAACATCTGCAGGACTTGTTGCACTTCGCTGATTTTCATCACGCCCGGAATCAACTCATCGACGACCGCCGGCGCGACTTCTTTCAGTTCGTCGATCAGGTGCTTGGTGGCATCCCGCGTCAGCAGCTCATCCGCGTTTTGAGAAGCGATTTCTTGCAGGTGTGTCGCCAGAACGGCACCGGAGTCAAACACCTGGTAACCAAAGATCTTCGCCTGTTCCTGCCGGATCGGTTGGATCCAAACCGCGGGCTCTCCGAAGGCAGGATCACGCGTCGCTTCGCCATCGATGACACCGGTGGTTTGCCCCGTGTCCATGGCCAGCATACGGTCCGGGAAGACGCGCGAACGAGCCATCGGGTTGCCCGCGACGCGAATCTCGTAGTCGTACTCGGCCAACGCGCCGTCATCTCGAAGGCGTACCTTTGGCAAGACGATGCCCATGTCGGACGCGATGGCATTGCGTACCCCTGTGATGCGCTGCATCAAATCACCGCCCTGGGCGGGATCTGCCAGAGCAATGAGCTTCTCTCCGATCGCCAATTCCATCGGATCGACCGTCAAGAAGTCTTCGACCCTTTTCTGCTGCGGGGCGTTTTCAGCGGCTGTCTTGGCTTCTTCTTCTGCCTCCTCGACCAGCCGCGTTTGGTCATTCTGGCGTTTGATCACCACGGCCAGACCCAGGCAGCCCGCGCCCAGCGTCGCCATCGGTACCGTCGGGAGGTTGGTCAAGATCAGCAGCGACAGGAACGCACCCGCAACGGACAGTGCTTTGGGATCGCTGAACAGTTGCTGCAGGAATTGGACGGGAAGACTGGCTTTTCGTGCTGATCGCGTGACCAGCAAACCGGCCGCCAGCGAGATCAGGAGGGCGGGGACTTGGCTGACGAGGCCATCGCCGATCGTCAACTTGGTAAAGAGTTCCCCCGCTTGCGAGAACGTCATCCCGTACTGCATCACTCCGATGTAGAGCCCGCCAATCACGTTGACCAATGTGATCACGATGCCAGCGATGGCGTCGCCACGAACAAACTTGCTGGCACCATCCATGGCCCCATAGAAGTCGGCTTGGGCGGCGATTTCTTCACGACGTTGTTGGGCTTGCTGTTCATTGATCAAACCCGCGTTGAGGTCGGCATCGATGGCCATCTGCTTGCCTGGCATCCCATCCAATGCAAACCGTGCCGCAACTTCACTGATCCTTGTTGAACCCTTGGTGATCACGATGAACTGAATCAGCACGATGATGACAAAGATGATGATGCCGACTTCGATTCGGTCCCCGGCAACGAATTCTCCGAAACTCTGAATCACGCCACCGGCCGCGCCGCTGTTCCCTGACTCGGCTCCAGTCAGAATCAAACGCGTCGTCGCGACGTTGAGGACCAACCGGGCGAGCGTTGTGGCAAGCAGCAAGGACGGAAAAATGCTGAATTCCAAAGGGGTCGCCACGTAGACCGTCGTTAGCAGGACCACCACACCGATGGTGATGTTGGTGGCCAGTAACAGGTCCATCAGGAAGGGCGGCAGCGGGATCAGGATCACGACCAAGCAGCCGATGATGCCCATCGGCAGCACCAGATCTCGGTTGCGAATCAGCCAATCCATGGACGCGAACTCCGGCGAAACAAACGCTTCTTACCCCGCCTGCGGGAATATCACGTTCGCCGATCCCGGTCCAGATCGCTTGCCTTGTTTCTCTTCGTGAAACTCGAAGTGTCCGGTTGGGCCGGTTCCCTGTCATAGGAAACGGGGAGAGTCTCTCCGAAATGATCTTGAATGGCTTTGCGTCCTTCGACCGTTGCTGGCGTCACCGCCCTGCCCTACCCTGGGACGAACAGTCTTTGGGCGTGACTTTCCTTGTGAGGCCCTCGCGCCACGACTTCACGCTTTCATGGGTTCGAACGCTCGGTGCAGTTTCCTCATGGTACGGGACTCCAGCGGAACGATTGGTCGACTGAGTGAGGCGTTTGATGCTGCTTGGCTAGCGGGTCATCGCCCCAGCATCGATGAATACTTGTCCCAAGCGGGGTCCGACTGCAGACGCGACCTGTTGCGCGTGCTGGTGGCATGTGAATTAAAACACCGTTCCGGCGAAGATCCGGCGCCCACGTGGGCCGAATACCAGACGCGTTTTCCGGAACTGCTCGCCGACAACGAGGAATCCGCCTTCGAAACGCTGGATGGAGTTTCCGGGCTTGCTGACGGGACGCACCGCAATGCGGATGGTTCGACCCAGGTTGGGATGGCTCGCTCTGACGCGGGCACGACCGCTGGGTTGGATTCTGGTGGGCGCCCGGGCCGGCCAAAAAAACCTGGCCAGCCAGACGACTCAGGGTCAACGCGCGTCCCGCAGAAATCTCTGATGCCGGTGAAGATCGGTCGCTACACGATCATTGGAGCGATCGGCAAAGGCGGACAGGGGGCGGTTTACCGGGGTGCGCACCCCACGCTGCCCGTGGAAGTGGCGATCAAGGTCGCACGCCATCGTTTTGATTCGCAAGCCCAGGCTTCGCTCCGGTCTGAGGCGACTGTGCTGTGTGATCTAGATCACCCCAACATCGCCCGGGTCCGCGACCTGGATTTTGACCAGGGACGACCATTCGTCGTGCTGGATTACATTCGTGGACGATCCATGCGCGAGCGGCTGGATAGTCAGGCGGTGGCTTCCGATGAGGCGATCGGATGGCTGGTTCGGGTTGCCGACGCCATTGACTATGCCCATCGAAGAGGCGTGACGCACTTGGACCTGAAACCGGACAACATTGTGGTGGACGAGGCAGGCTGCCCACGCGTGATCGACTTTGGACTGGCGCGTCTCAGTCAACCTGGGCAAGCAGACGCCTTGGATTCGCAACGTGGCGTGAGCGGCACGCTGACGTACATGTCACCGGAGCAGGCCCGCGCGGAGCGGAATTTGATTGGTCCGGCCAGCGATGTGTTCGCGCTCGGCGCGATCCTCTATCGGATCGGGGTTGGAACGGGCCCCTATGGTCGCGGCGACATTCGATCGTCGATGGATCGCATTCAACGTGGTGACATTGATTTTGGTCCGCTCGAGGCTTCCGCCTTGAACTCGGCCGCACAGCACGTTGCCAAACGTGCCCTTGCAGCTGAGCCAGGAGAGAGATTCTCGACAGCGAGTGACTTTGCAGTGGCCCTTGGCGAGGCAAATAGCTCCACATCCCTGGCTTTGCCGGACGCCACCGCGCAGGGAAAACGCTCGGTGGCTTTGACGCTGAAATTTCTTGGGATCACCATTTCGCTGGCGGTCACGGCAGTCGTCCTCTTGGTCGGCGGACCGGCGTGGATGGCGAAGGGGCCGATCGAAGTCGCGTCGGTGGAATCCGGTTCCAAGCTAGAACCAATCGAACTAGAACCAAGCCAAGCCGACTTCACGTCGGTCCCCGCTCCAACGCCAAACGCCGTGCCTGAGAAGCGGCTCCCTTCTCGTCCCAGTTTCAAATCCATTGATTGGATGAGCGCTGACCGTGCTGTCGTGCGTTTGCGAGGTGGTGGGCCGAGTGCGGGGATGCGGGCCCGGGGCCTTGGTTCGGATGAGCCCGCTGCCAAAACGCCGGCTGTCCCGCTGCAATTGTCGGTCTACTTGGACGAGCGTCTCTTCCCGATGGCTTGGTCGGCAGACCAGCGTGGCGTACGCGTTTTGCATGGCGTGGCATCGCAAACAGCGACTGAAAACGTCATCTATCCGCCGTTGGATGCTGCTGAAGATGACCCACCCTTGATGCTGGAACGTCCGATGCTGCTGATCCTGCAAGCTGGCGAGGAAGCGTTTGAGGAATCGTCGTTGGTGACGGGGACCGTGAAGGGTTTGCTGAGCCCTTGGATTGACCAAGAGTCCAGCTGGCAGGAACTTCGCGGTGAGTGGCGGTACACCAGCGGGGAAGGTTCCAGCGAGTCCAAGTGGCTAGAGATGGAGGGGACCGCATCGCCGTTGACGGAATCGGAGTCGGACCGATTCTCTGAGAATCTGGAAGAGCTTCGCGGCATTCTGGATCAGATTCATGAGCGTCTTGGCGGTGATCTTTCAGCCCTGTTGGTCACGCCGTAGTGCTTTGTTCACATTTGATTCTTGGGTTGAGATGATCGTAGCTCGGCTCTCCGAGCCGAGACCACACGGCTCGGAGAAACGAACCGTAGCCCAGTGACACGGTTCGTTTCGCTTGGTTTCGGGGCAGAGTAAGATCCCTGGCGTAATGCGAGCACATCTGGCTCTCATTTGGTGTAAATGACTTCGTACGTGACCTTGGCTCCATTTGTCACGCTTCGATGAATGGTCTCACCATTTGGGCCTTGGACAGTCTCGTATGCAGGCGAAACCTTAGAGTTGGTCAGGTAAAAATCATCGATGATCTGTCCATCGACAACAAGAACCTCACGATGCCATTCCTCAATCTTGTCCATCGACCTCAGAACGATCTGCTCGTCGTCTGAAAGATCGACTCGGTAACGCATGTTGCCGACCTTGACGAGCTCTTGGCCTCCTTCGCTGTCGACAACGAACGATATGTTGCTCGGTTTATTCGCCGAATGTATTTCAAGAACGTACCCCTTCCGGTTGCAACCAATGAGCATCAAACACATAGTCAAGGCCGCAGCGATTTTCAAACACCGGTTCTGCATCAAGAACCTCCCGGTACTGGCAATCGAACACTTCGTGCCGGAATTGTCAGGGTTGTGTTCAAGTTACCTGGATTCGGCCCTTCTTCGCCGGGTGCCAGGTATGAGTAGACAACCATGCCATGAACCATGACTTCATACGCCGGGAACGCATCGTGCGTCCCACTAACCGTGACAACAATTGAGCAATCATCCATCTGACGAACCTCGAATTTCACATCAAAGTCAATATTGGGCGCCAGCCCAAATGGGGCAAATGGATATCCCGCAGACGCAGATATCTGAACAGACGAAGCATATCCTCCGAGATCGGTTATCGTTTCAGACGTTGGCGGTGTCTGCCGAACAACCTCAACAGTCCTTCCGTCCGCAATGTCCCTATCAGCAATTTGCTGAACGAGGACTCGGTGCGACTCTGATTGTTCCGGACTAAATATCGGCCCACTGCCTTGCAACTGTCCAAGTTCTGCCGTGTTGAGGCTTCCATTGACTGCAATTCTTGACGTCCCTGGGTCTCCAGCATTCTCTCGATCATCGGTTGCAAAAAACCACGTCGGGTTGTTCACATCAACTGGGATTGGTTCCTTCGCCCAGTTCACGTCAAGCAAAGCTGGGTCTCTCGGGATGAAACCGTTCCACTCGACATCGCCACCCTTTGACAAAGGAATGAACGCGGCCACGCGGAGATCAAGTTCAAACTGATGATCCGGGACCGTAAGTCTGATGGTGTCCAACTGGCGTACACCAGCACGTCCAGCGTACATCAATTCAATGATGGCTTCGCCGGGTGCGACACCACGCACTTTGAGATCTTGAAGCACATCCGTATCGACGGTCCTGCCGGATTCGATTGGGTTTCCATTTGCGTCCTGAAGCTGGATGGTTTCGCTTGAATAGCTAATGGTAAGCGAACCGTCTTCAGCAACTTCATTTAAGTCACTAACGGTGAGCGTGCTGAGACAGCCGCACGCGGGCAGGCTTGTTCTGTCAACGAAGTCTTCATCCGATTCTGAAACCACCGTTCCGGTGTGAGTGGTAAACGTCAGATTGCCTTGAGGAGGCATGACGCCACGGGCGTGCACCGTATCTTCGAGCGTTCCGTTCCAATAGCCAGAAACATCCACGGTTACTTCAATGGAATCGAAGTACTTTGTACGGCGTGATGCGCGAACCGCTTCCAGATAAAACGTGGCCGACGAGCCAGGCGAAAGGCCCAATGAACTGGCCGAGTACGATTGCCCTGGGTTGATCATCATTCCGCTGCTACGATCGGCAGACGCATCCACCTTCCAAAGGCGAAACGCACCGTCGGCTGAATTTGAAAGGGAAGCGGCATCGTAGGCGAACGTAACGTCGATTCCGTACGAACTCACCGCGTAGTTGAGATTCTCACTTAATGAAAGTGTGACTGGTTCGAACGAAGCGCCCGCGATGCCATCGAAATCGAATCGATCCTCGACACCATCTTCGTCAATATCGCCCGCAAGAACATCGACCAACCGTCCGTCGGTGGCCAAAAGCTCAACCCAGTCATCCTGGGATGAAATCGAGCCGCTGTTGTCGCTGTCGATATCGAGGTCTGCCAAAGGAACGTGAAGCATTGCCGTGCCCGTGGCTTCATTTGTGTCGTCACCCCAAAACTTCTTTTGCAGCAAGCCTGAAGAGTTGTCGACGAAGAAATCTCTGCCCGATGGCGTCGTTGGACCGCTTGTCCAAGCTGGACTCGCGTAGCTGTCAATCCAAGCGCGATAGTCGTAGTCGGGTTTCTTCTCGCCGTCCTCTTCGATGTTCGTGTCGATATGGCTGACGGTGATCGGGTATGACTTGCCTTTTTCGAGGCTGAGTCGTTGCCGCTCGACCTCGCCGAAGCCGGATGCTTGTAGCGTTGTCTGGCCGACCTGCATCGACCACTTCTCGGAGTTGCTGGGGCTATGGTCACCAACAAATGCGTAGGGCGTTGCTAGCATATCCTCGGGTGCGGAACCGAGATCGGCAGCGAATAGCTTGCGTGTTTCCAAGGTCTCCAGCACGTTGCGGCGGCGAGACTTGCAGACTGGCTTCGAGCGGCGTTTGAAGAGTTTCATTTGCGTCTATTTGAATGGTTTCCGTGCGATTAGGTTTCAATACAGATCGCGTGAAACTTGATTAGCTTCCGCATTTCGAATTGGATTTTTTGGCCGCGTGGCATCGCGCCCTGATGGCACTTTGTGGCCGACCAATGCGGCAATTTGGACCGCTGTACCAGAGGCCAACCGGCGTAGCGACAAAATCTTTGAAAAGTCATTGCGAATTCGGCTTCGGCCTTTGAGTAGTACCGGAACGGGGAGCGTTAACCGTCGCTTTGTTCCGCCATGGAGACTTTGAATGAGTATCGGATTGACCTTCGACGAGTTCGTGCCCTACGCGACGATGTGCCAAGCTCTTGGGTTCCACCTCGTGTCGAGACCGACGAAGCCGGCAACTCGTGAGCGTGACTCCATCGGAAATCACGTTCACGTTGCTGAATGAGGTTCGCCGCGAATACGAAGCCAGGGCGTGCGAACGAGCGAGGGCAAACCGGACCCCTCGCAGCGACCTCGAATCGTCGTTGACGATAAGCTTGCTGAATTCATCCGCGAGCATGCTTTGAAGATCGCCAAATGGAAATGCCCGTGGCACATGGAGCCAGATGATGTGGCTCAGGAAGTCGCCTACGGGCTGATCCGCAAGCCGCCTCGGTTTGATCCCAATGGCAAAGCCGACGTGGAGACGTTCTAGAAATCCTGCATCCGCACCCGCGTCTGTTCTGCCATCCGCAAGGAAGGCCGGTTTGCGTTGCGGCATGGTCAGGTCATCGAGGAGGAACAGCGGGGTAAAGAAGGCGTCGAGAAGGAGGAGAAATCGGTGTCGCTGCACGGCGCCGAGCGTGCCTTCGAGATGCATCTGACCGAGTTCTCGAAAGAGAACGTTATGACGTACGTCGATTGCGATTCATCGCGTGCCCTGTGTTTATTGTTCATCGAATGCAAAGGCGTGCGTACCGAGGTCGCTCGGCGTATGGGCGTGTCCGAAGGCACGATCCGCTAGCGTTTGAAAAGGCTCGAACCAGGGCTTTTGGCGAAGGGTTTTAAACCGTTCCTCAATCAACAGAAGGTTTATCATGTTGCAAACCGTCGCCACAAAGGTAAACGATGAATTAATGATCGCTGCGGCCTACAAAGGAATGACAATGAATGAAACCGAAACAGCCGACGGCGAGAACCGTCTCGGTGCCGACGTTGCCCAGCGGGCTCGCGATTGACGGACCACCAACCTGCTCGATCTATGTCGGGCCGCGTTGCAGATTGATGGTCGCGATGCCGGCGAAGGTCGCGACGGGATGATCCGCGCCGCGCTCTCGTCGTATTTGTTGTCGCTCGCTCTGGGCGATGCCGCGAACAAAGTGCTGTTCGATGCTCATAACGAAGCGCCGGCGACATGGCGATCGAACGAAGAAGGAATCACCGCCGCCAAACGCTGGTCCGCGAGTGAACTAAGGGCATGGGTCGAAGACCAACTCGATCGGCTCGATGAAACGTTATCGAGTGACAGAGTCACACCCGAATCAATGGCTTTGGCGCAGTCGTTCGTTTCACGGATTGAAATTGACCCCCACGAAA
This sequence comes from Planctomycetota bacterium, assembly GCA_039189905.1. Lineage (GTDB taxonomy): Bacteria > Planctomycetota > Planctomycetia > Pirellulales > Pirellulaceae > Rhodopirellula. The sequence goes on along the minus strand of JBCCYK010000002.1, from coordinate 45,064 downwards.
AACGCGGCACGATTTACATCCACGCTGACCTAGCCGACGTCCTACAAGAAACGAACTCCACGCGAGTACGGAACGGCGAGCCGTGCCACTAAGAGGATCAAACCACAACACATCTCGCCGATCGCCACCCCTGAACCGTAGTCAAACCCACGCCCTCCCCGAAATCTCGCTTGAGGCTCGCTTTCGACCTTCCCTTCGCTGCGCGTGGGAGGGTCAATTGGGTGGTGATCAGCGAGAAGTGCCCAAACCACTAAGGTTTCGAACCCTCGATCTCGGCTAAGCGTTTGGCAAGGACGTCGCGAAACGACTGGATTCGTTTGGCTTCGGTGACTGTTGATGCCAGGTTCGTGAATTGGCCCGGATCGGATCGCATGTCGTAGAGCTCTTCCGTCCCATCGGGATACTGCATGTAGGCCCATTGACGGGTTCGTAGCAGATGAGCGTGACGTTTTCCCTTCGTGTGGATGGTCAGGGCTGCCTCGCGAACCTCCTGCCCTGGATCAGCCAGGAGAGGAATCAGGCTCTTGCCTTCGAGCTTCTCTGGGAGCGGCTGTTGCAGGGCTTCGCAGATCGTCGGATAGAGATCGACCAGTTCGACCAATGACTGGCTCCGCGCCGGGGTCGCTTCGGGATGACGCATGATCAGGGGAACGCGCGCTACTTGCTCATGCAGATTGGCCTTTTGCCAGAAGGTATGGTCACCCATGTGATAGCCATGGTCGCTGGTGAAAATCACAAGCGTGTTCTTGGCCAAGCCCGTTTCGTCCAAGGTTGCGAGAATCCGGTTCACCTGCGCGTCCATGAACTCGATACTGGCTCGATAGCCGGTCCACATACGACGCTGGTTATCGGGGAACTGTTCCAGTCCGTTCTTGTTGGAATTGGAGCCGGAGATCCCCGCCATGGGGATGTCATCCAAATCGCCGTCGGGAACGCCAATCAAGGGCTGCTTGTCCCACGGGTAGTTCTGGAAAATCGCCTCCGGTGCAACCATCGGGTAGTGTGGGCGAACCAAGCCGACCGCGAGCAGGAAGGGTTGGTCGCGTAGTTCCCGAAGCCATTGCTGGGCCAAAGTAGCCGCCTTGTGGTCGGGTTGGTCTCGGCCATCGCCGGGCAAACGAACTGTGACGTAGGGACGATGCGGGTCGCCTGTTGATTGACGCCCCTCCGCGCGGTTGTGGAAGATGTTTTGATTCAAGCACGCGTAGGACCCTTCGGAGTGAGCCTCCCTGCCAGGCATATTCCGTCGTAAATCCCAGCAAGCCGCGACGTCATTGCCATCGGTACCATCGATGATGTCGCCCGGCACGCGCATGTGAAAGATTTTCGCGATGCGGCGTGTGTGGATGCCGTGGGACCTGAGGTGCTCCCCCAGCGACAGGTTCGTATCGCTCACGTATTGCCCGTGCATGAAGCTACGGCGGGACGGCAAACACCACGTTCCCTGGCAGTACGCCTGCTCGAAGACGATGCCCTCGCGGGCCAGGCGGTCGATCCCAGGGGTGCGCGAGATGGGATCTCCGTAACACGCCAAAGCATCGGCCCGCAAATCGTCCGAAACGATCAACAGCACGTTTCGAACAGGCGTCACGGTCCCCGCGTGGCTTCCCGGCGGCCTGAGCAAGCCCATGCCGAGAAGCGTCGCGATCAGCAGCGCAATGGCGGGCGGAAGAGATGCATGCTTCGACGTCATGGTGCTGGTTCTAAGGGTGAGTCTCGCTGAACCCGTCGTTCAGATGAGCCCGCATTCTAGCAGCGACGACCTGGCGAGGTTCCGATGGTACGGACGCCGCGATCTGGGTTGCCACGTGTATTCGCAGGCCCACGTGTGCCGGCGTTATTTGCTCGGTAGGATTCTCGGTTTAGTTGTTAGTGAGGCTATCTGGAAGATGGTCTGTAGCGGATCGCAGGAAATCAAGACGCCGTTGGGAAATGTTGCAACATCCGACACTTCTCGTTGATCACCACCCAGTTCACCCTCCCACGCGCAGCGAAGGGAGAGTCGAAATCGAGCCTTTTGCGAGATTTCGGGGAGGGCGGGGGTACGACGTCGGGTTAGCGGCCTTGTTTTCTTGTGACAGGCCCTCCCCGGCCACGCTGACGCGGGCCGACCCTCCCACGGCAGAGCCGCGGGAGGGTGATCTTGGTTTGGCCGCGTTTCAGTGGTGGCGATCAGCGAGACGTCTGCAAACTCTTGCCGTTCTTCACGCCGCTTTGACTTGCCATTTCACAAGGTCGAATCGCGGATGAGCGCTGGGACGAACAATGAGGTTGCTTCGGGCTTAGTCGGAGAGTTGCTTTCGAGGTTGCGGGACATCCGGTCTAGCAATGTCTCATTCCCCTGCGCCGTGAAGGTGCTCGCCCCCGAACTCGATCCCTGGAATTGGCTCGATTCGAACGCGGGGATGACGCGAGTTGTTTGGGGGGAACGCGACACGTCGGGAATCGAAGTGGGCGTCGGCGAGTCCGCTCGCGTTGTTGTGGAGACGCAAGGTGACTCGTCCGATTGTGTGACGCGTTGCCGTCGTTTGCTCCAGGGGAGTGCTGATCTCAGATTTTACGGGGGCCTTTCGTTTGACGGGAACGCCGATTGGGATTCGTTTGGCGCGGGTCGGTTTGTTGTTCCTCGTCTGACGCTACGCGATGGGGTGCTTTCGATGTCGGTCATGGACCCCGACGATGTGGAACGCATCCCCCAGCAGTTGGAACGTGTGCGGTTTCCCAATGCTTCGATCGCGGATTCTGTTCCCAGGCTCCTCCAGAAGACTTGTTGGCCGACCTACGACGGTTGGCAGTCGCGCGTTGACGAGGCACTCTCGTTGATACGCGCGGAAGTGCTTGAGAAGATCGTCCTGGCCCGGCAATCCAAGCTGAGTTTCGCAGAACCCGTCAACCCAATCGTTTTGACAAAGCGTTTGAAGTCGGCGACCCAGCATTGCTCTGTGTTTTGTTTTGATTTCGGAGGGAGCAACGCCTTCCTAGGGGCCACCCCCGAACGTTTGTTCCGACGCAGGGGCGACGAATTTGAAAGCGAGGTTGTGGCGGGAACACGCATTCGCGGGGACGACGCCATCGAAGATGAGAAGCTGGCGATTGAATTGTTGAGGAGTGATAAGGATCAACGCGAGCACGACATTGTTCGTAAGAGCATTCGACAGAAACTGCACCAACTGGTCGAACATCTGGAGGTTGATTCGCAGGCTTCGATTCTACGCTTGGCTCGGAAACAGCATCTGCGGTCGGGTGTGCGGGGCACGCTGAAGCCCGGCGTCGACGACGGGCTGCTGCTGAAACGCCTGCACCCTACCCCGGCCGTTGGCGGTTATCCCACCGAGAATGCACTCCCGGAGATCTCTCGTATCGAGCCATTCCGGCGGGGATGGTACGCGGCTCCCATCGGCTGGATCGGTCATGACAGCGCCAATTTTGCAGTCGCCATTCGGTCGGGTTTGGTCGACGGAGCCACCCTAAGCCTGTATTCTGGCGCGGGGATCGTTCGGGGCTCTGACCCCGATGAGGAGTGGCACGAAGTCGAGAACAAGATCCAGGACTACGTCAGAGCACTGGAGCAACCCCTGGAAAAGTGATTTGATCGATCGGGAATGGGCCGGTGCTGCCATTGCGTGTTGTCTCGAGTTTGAGATTGATCACTTTTTTTTGGCACCCGGATCTCGTTGCACGCCCTTGACCTTGGCGGTCGCCAAGCGTCGTGACGTGAAAACGACGCAGCATTTTGATGAACGGGGCCTCGCTTTTGCCGCCTTGGGGTATGGTCGGGCAACCGGTAGGCCCGGCGTTTTCATCTGCACGTCTGGGACCGCGGCTGCCAATGCCTTCCCGGCCGTGATCGAAGCGTCCATGGAGAGCATCCCATTGATTCTCTTCACTGCGGATCGTCCGGAAGCATTGCGCGGTTCCGGTGCCAATCAAACGATCGAACAACGAAACCTCTTCGGAGAGTATCCCCGGCACTTTCTGAATTTGTCCGTCACGCAACAGGATCGGGATTCGGACTCGTCCATGGGAGTGGAGTCAGCGATCGGCCAACTTGGGCAGGCGATCGAGCAATCGAAGCTTGGGCCAGTCCATGTCAACTGGGAATTCTGCGAGCCTTTCACAATCACCGATGAGGAATCCTCGGAACCGACTGAGGGCTCGAGCGATCCGAGGGCCATTCGAAGTGGTCGACCTTCCTTGCGGTTAACGGACGGAGCCAAACACCCCGCTCCCATCGAAGTTTCGGGAAACACGCTGATTCTGTTGGGAGGCTGCCAACCCGATGAGGTCGACGAAGCGGTCAAGTTATCAGAACGCCTGGGTTGCCCTCTCCTCTGCGATGTGACCAGCGGGTTGAACGCGGGTTCGATTGAGTTGCTTTGTGAAGCGAGTCTGCCACAACCCGATACCGTGATTCACCTTGGAGGGCGGTTTGTATCCAAGGCTTGGCTGAACTGGACAGAGCAGTTGAAGGAGTCGGAGGCTCTGTACATTCACGTGACACCGACGGGTCAAAATATTAACCCGCATGGACTTGAGCTGAGGCGAGTGGTAGCGAGTCTGAACATCGTGGAGTCGCTCTTCTGCGGACCAAAAAGCTCGTCGAGCTTTACGACGGCGTGGCGTAAGGCAGATGTCAATCGCTCGCGTGCCATCCATGCCACCTTGCTTTCGGAGACACGGGTGAGTGAGCCTTCGATTGCATTTCATGTGAGTCAGGTTTGCCCCCCTGAGCACGGGTTGTTTTTGGGAAACAGCACTCCCATTCGGGACATGGATTGGTTTGGGCAGCGCCATGAGAACGCGACGCAGTTCGTCACCGCCAATCGCGGTGCCAGTGGTATCGATGGTTTGCTGGCGACGGCTACCGGGTTTGCGAAGGGCTTGAGAAAACCAACGACGGTTTTGCTCGGCGATTTGTCGACCCTTCACGACATCAATTCTCTTGCGTTGGTGGCAGCTTCCGATCAGCCCTTGGTCGTGGTTGTGATCAACAATCGAGCCGGGCACATATTTGATCTCTTGCCCATCCGCGAGTCCGAGTATTTCGAGAAGTACTTTGCCACTCCCCACCACTTCGACTTTGAACCTGCTGCCAAGATGTTTGGCTTGGACTACAAACGCGTTACGCAGCAGGCGGTGTTTGTGAAGGAGTATCAGCATGCGGTCAGACGAACCGAGTCCTTGATCCTGGAAGTCGTCACGGATCGGGACGTCAACATACAAGTGCGTCGTCGGCTCAATGAAGAGATCAGGTCGTGCATCGCGTCCCATTAAGTTTTCTGCACGGCTTTATGGGCCATCCATCTGACTGGGACCCGATTCGTCAGGGGCTCCCTGAGTTTGAGAGCCATGCGTTGGAAGTCACGCCCACAGAGGGTTGGATGTCCAGCGTGGTGCGACTTGCTGAGATCATTCCGCAAGGGTCGGTCTTGATTGGTTATTCCATGGGTGCTCGGTTGGCCCTTGGGGTTGCGATGGAGCGACCGGAGGTCTGCAGCGCACTTGTCTTTATTTCGGGCAACCCAGGGCTGGAGACGGTCGAAGCGCGGGACCAACGATGGAAGTGGGACGAAAACACGGCGTATCGGTTGGAGACGGAGCCACTGGCCGATTTTTTGGAAGCTTGGTATCGCTTGCCCGTTTTTGAATCGGTTCCAGTGGTGGTTCGCACGGCGGAACGAGATCGTAAACTGGCCAGATCGGCGCGTGATTGGCCCGCGATTCTGCTTGCCAACTCGATCTCGAAACAACCCGATTACTGGAAACGATTGCGCGAACTCTCGGTGCCCACTTTGGTGGTGGCGGGCCAGCAAGACGAGAAGTACCGGATGATCGCCGAGCGTTTTGTGGAGCGGACTTCGTTGCCTTTCGTCGCCAAACAAATCGTCCCGAATTGTGGTCATCTGGTCCACCGGGAACAGCCCCCCACACTCATCGGAATGATCCGCGACTTCCTACACGACGCACTGAAACATGAATGAGAAAGTATCCCAGATATTTGACCCCGATCTTTGGGAATCCGTGGATCGATTCGAATTTCATGACATCACGTACCATCGTGCTAAACACGTCGGTGCGGTCCGGATTGCCTTCCACCGGCCTGAGGTGAGAAATGCCTTTCGACCTCAAACCGTCGACGAGCTTTACGCGGCTCTCGATGACGCTCGGCAACGAAGCGATGTCGGGGCCGTCATCCTCACGGGAAACGGACCCTCCGGGAAAGATGGTGGCTGGGCGTTCTGCTCAGGTGGTGATCAGCGTGTGCGAGGTCAACATGGCTATCAATACGCGAGCGACCAACCGGGACAAGAACCGGATGCGGCTCGGGGTGGGCGATTGCACATCTTGGAGTGTCAGCGCCTGATTCGAATGATGCCCAAAGTTGTGATTTGTGCTGCCAGTGGCTGGGCCGTTGGTGGCGGTCACAGTCTTCACGTTGTCTGCGACCTCACCATCGCGTCCGCCGAGCACGCACGGTTCAAACAAACGGATACGGACGTTGCTAGTTTTGACGGCGGTTTTGGATCGGCGTACCTCGCCAAGCAGGTGGGCCAGAAAGTAGCTCGAGAAATCTTCTTTCTGGGCCGCACCTACACCGCGCAGCAGGCGGCCGATCAAGGCGCCGTCAACGCGGTGGTGCCGCATGAGCAACTGGAGACCGAGGCGTTGGCCTGGGCAGAGGAAGTCTGTCGCAAGAGTCCCACGGCGCAGCGAATGGTCAAGTACGCAATGAACCTGACGGATGATGGCTTGGTCGGGCAGCAGTTATTTGCGGGGGAGGCGACGCGGTTGGCCTACGGCACAGAGGAAGCACGTGAGGGTCGCGACGCGTTCCTCGAAAAACGAAAACCGGACTGGTCGGCCTATCCCTATCATTTCTAAACCGCTTCCATGCTCTCGCCCTGGATTCTTGCCGCACGACCCAAGACACTGATCGCGGGAATTTCGCCGATTGCAATCGGCACCGTGTTGGCTTGGCACGCTGGACAGGCACATCTACCGGCAATGCTGTTTGCATTGCTGGGGGCGGTCTCCGTTCAAATTGGGACGAACTTTTGCAATGACTACTTTGATTTTTTTCAAGGGGCCGACACCGCAGATCGCAAGGGCCCAACACGGGCGGTGCAGGCGGGTCTGATTTCGCCTCGGGCGATGCTGTTTGCCACGACACTCATGTTTGTTATCACGGGCATCGCTGCTTATGCCTTGTCTCTGCGGGCCGGCTGGCCTTTCCTTCTCATTGGCGTGTTGAGCATCCTGTTTGGCGTTATGTACACGGCGGGAAGGTTCTCACTGGCCTACCAGGGGCTGGGTGACCCCTTTGTTTTCATCTTTTTTGGACCGGTTGCGGTGGCCGGAACTTACTACGTCCAAACGCTCGAACTAAACGCGGCTGTGGTGATTGCGGGATTCGGCCCGGGCGCCTTGGCAACGGGACTTTTGATCGTCAACAACCTTCGTGACGTCGAGGAAGATCGAAAGGCTGATAAACGGACCCTCGTCGTTCGTTTCGGAATCACGTTCAGTCGCCTGCAGTATGCGTTGTGCATTCTGTCCGGGGTCTTGGTCCCGATCGTGTTCATGTCCCTGCAATCTGCTTGGTGGGCGGGCATCGCTTCGTTGGTTGGCATTCCCGGACTGTTGGTCGTAAAACGCGTTTGGGCTTCCGAGGGAGTGGCACTACGACCTTGCTTGGGGATGACGGCCGGACTCTTGATGGCGTACACCCTCTTGTTTTGTGTGGGTGTCGGACTCAGTTGATCTCCCACCGAACCGGATTCCATCGCACAGAAACGCAGAGACGAAACGCATTGGTTTGTGAATGATTTTGCCGTCTATCGATTTTCAATCCCTTTGCGACAACCGCTTGGTCTGAAGGGAAAGCTTCACACGGAACGTCACGGCCTGCTGATCGAACGCGAGGGTCGATGGGCGGAGGCATCACCCTTGCCGGGATTCAGCCAGGAAAACCTGGATGAGACCATTGCGGGCTTGGACAGAGAAACGCTTGCAAGCGTTGCCATGCGATTCGCGATTTCGTCATTGGACCAGGCGCCCATTGAGCGGCTGGTAGTTCCCTACAACGGATTGCTCCTCGGTAACAGCCAGACGGTTTTGCAGGGGGTCGATGAATGTGTTCGGTCGGGATGCCGGAGTGTGAAACTCAAGGTCGGACGCACCGGGCTCCAGGAAGACATTGATCTCGTGTGCGCCGTGAGGGATCGCCTGCCGCAAAGTGTATCGCTGCGTTTGGACGCGAACCAAGCTTGGAGTTTTGAGGACGCCATCCATTTCACCAAGCAAACCAAGGTCGTCGACTTGGAATACATTGAGGAGCCGTTGTGTGATCCGCGGCGACTCGAAACGCTGTATTTTGAGACCGGGATTCGATATGCCTTGGACGAGAGCCTGATGACTCTGGAATCACTGGACGCTTTTCCCCACGTGGCCGCGTTGATCTGCAAACCAACTTTGCTCGGTGGCATCGACCGGATCAGTCAGCTGGCGGCGACGGGAAAGAAGTTGGTTTTCAGCGCCGCATTTGAGTCGGGGGTTGGCACGATCCGCGTCGCCCAATTAGCCGCTTCTTTGGCCCCGGAGGTTCCAGCGGGCCTCGACACGTTGGATTGGTTCACGGATGACTTGTTGTTCGAGTCGCCCATCAAACGGGATGGTGTCTTCACCGTTCGTGGCGAACCACAAGTCGATACGACGAAGCTCGAGCGCGTGCTGTGACCGATCTTCCCATTGACCATGCTGTCGCAAACCATGGAAACCGGATCGCGTTCGAGGATGGGACGACCCAAGTCACTTATTCGGATCTGCCGGAGTTGCTGTCCGACTCTGTCGCCGGGCGAAAACGCATTATGGGGGAGGGTCAGCATGTTGCTTGGTGTCCACGCAATGATCTTGATGCCTTTTTGACCTTCTGGGCATTGCTAAAGCGTGGATGTGTGGCTTGTCCGATGAGCTATCGGCTGCCATCGACCACACGGGTTCGAACAATGCAGCGAATCGACGCTCAGTGGCTCGATGATTTGCCATTCGAGGAGGATGCGACAGCGAAGTGGAAGCATCCACGTGTCCGGATGCCCTCCGAGACTCAGGCCGACGCATTAGTGCAAGGCGGAACGCTGATCCTGACATCTGGCAGCACGGGGGACCCGAAGGCGGTCATGCACACGATGGCGGCCCATGTCGTTAGTGCGACCGGCGCCGCAACAGCGATGCCGTTGGGCCCGGGCGATCGCTGGTTGTGGTCGCTTCCTCTGTTCCACGTCAGCGGCTTGTCCATTTTGGTCCGGTGTGCTGTGGCGGGGGCCACGGTCGTGGGACTCAAGGAGGAGGAAAAGACATCGGCGCGCTACCTGGGCCGCCAACCTGTGACGCATCTTTCCGTTGTCGCAACACAGTTGCGCCGACTCATGGAGGATGCGACGTTCCCGTATGATTCGCTGCGAACCGTTCTTCTGGGCGGTAGCCAAATCGATGCGCGGCTCGTTGATGCCGCTCGGCGGCGAGGGGTGAATGTGTTGACAACCTATGGACTCACCGAAACGGCCTCACAAGTGACAACGTCCACGTGCGATGGAAACACATCCGCCAGTGGCAGGCCACTACCGGGCCGCGAGGTCAAGCTGAGTGGGTCCGGCGAAATCCTGGTCCGGAGCGCTACGATGTGTCGCGGCTACTATGAATCGGGACGCGTCGTCTCGATCTTGGACGAACAAGGCTGGTTGCACACCGGGGATCGAGGCGCGTGGACCGATGATGGCGAGTTGCAGGTGCACGGAAGGATCGACAACATGTTCATTTCCGGTGGAGAGAATATCTATCCGGAGCAGATCGAACGCGTCATTCGCGATCGATTCGACGTCGAGGAGGTTGTCGTCGTGCCACGAACCTGTGAGTCGTTTGGCGCCCGGCCGGTGGCTTTCGTGCGAGGAACCATGCCACAAGATTGGTCAACCCAACTGCGTGAGCATTTAGCCGGATACGAGATCCCGGATGAAATCCTCGATTGGCCGGAAGTCGAAGCCGAAGGCGAAATGAAGGTCAAACGCCTCGTGCTACAGAATCGCGTTACTTGAATGCGACGGTCGGCTCAACAGGCTGCTAGTAGTCCACCGCAGCCTGTTATTCAGGTAGCGAAACTCGCCAAGAGTTTTGGCCTGACGCAAGAAAGCCGAAAGACTTGACGTCTTTCGCTACGGCTGTAGCCGTCGAGAGCAAGCACGCTCGTTGGGGACATCTGTTTCGGTCTCGGTGCAACCAAGCGTCGTGACGATCCAAATTCCAGCTTCACGGGCTCTTTGAAGCCAATCGATCGACCGAGCGGGAATGGAGGTGCGCGGCGCGTAGGACGCCTGCGCTTCGATGGCTTGCGGCAAGCCGTTGGAGCTGCTCGACGTTTTCCAGTTGACCCATGCCCAAGGACTCCAACTCGTCGAACGGCATCGACCCATGCGCAAAAACTCGATGCTCTTCCAGAATCGGCTTCAGTTGTCGTGCCGCGAAGTGTTCGAGCGACCAGTTGTCAAAGCCATCTTCGCTGGGGGGCGTCACCTCTTCATCGTTGGAATCCGTCGGGTTGGCAATCCGCCCCAGTGTGTTGGACCAATGAGAAGGGGTTGAAGCTGAGATCTGCGACCAGAGCACGATGGTACCCGAATCATCGACGTTGTCTTTCGCGGCTTGAATCGCCCGGTACGCGTTGATCCACGTTTGGATTTCCGGTGGACCATCCAAGATGGCGACAACCAGGTCCGCGGGTGGGCAGGCTTGTACGCCATCACGCTCCCGATCGGTCAGGCAGTCGGTCATGCGCTGACGTACGGCATCGGGGGTGCCCACCATCAGACCCGCCAGGTTGCCGCTCGCATCGGATGAGCAGACGATCACAACGTGGACGCTCAGCATCCACGCCAAGGCGGGATCCTCAGACGCGACCTGCATCTGAAAGCGTTTGAGCGTCGAAGCATCTGCCAAAAAGGGGAAAAGTCCCGAACGGTCCACGCTTGAGTCTATATCGCCGCTACGACAAGAAAGCACCGGGATGATCAGATCCGCGTCGACTAACTCCCGAGCCAGGTAAACCGGATCGCCCGCTTCGTCTGCGGTGACGTATCCAAGCGACTCTCGTTCAGCCGGTTGGTGAATGCAGACCGTCGCCGTGCCACTGAACGAAGCCGAGACGGCACTGCGAAGTTGATCGCAGAAGGCCCTTGGTGTTTCCGCCCAAAGAACGACGCTAACGCGTTCGACCTCAGCAGCCTCGAGCCAGACGCAGAGACCTTGAAGCACCGTCTCGAGCTGGGGAACACTTGGGTCCACAGCCAAGGCAACGTGATCACCGGCCACGACCGCGTGCTCGAAAGCTGGGAAGTCGAGTGGCGCGGCCATGCAAGAGCGCACCAGATTCTGTGTCTCAACTGCACCTTTGGGTCCGCCACGCAGGGGCCCACTCTGGGAAACGACCAAGGGCAGGCGTTCCCAGACCTCACCGGTGATTGCATCGCGGAAATCACCGGCAAGGCTTGGTGGCAATCGAGAGTTCATCGAACTACTTGAGTTCGACGGTTCCGCCAGCTTCTTCGACTTCTGCCTTGAGCTTCTCGGCTTCTTCGGTTGGCACGCCTTCCTTCAGCGTGGCCGGAACGGCTTCGACCAACTTCTTGGCTTCCATGAGCGATGCGCCGGTCAGGTTTTTTACGACCTTCACAACGTTCAGCTTCTTGTCACCGAAGCCAGTCAGCACGACATCGAACTCCGTCTTGACGGCTTCCGCTTCGGCGCCACCAGCACCATCACCACCAGCGGCTGCCATGACAACGCCACCGCCTGCAGCGGGTTCGATGCCATGCGCTTCCTTCAGGTAGTCGCTCAGCTCTTTGGCTTCCTTCAGGGTCATGTTGGCGATCTTATCACCGAGCTCTTTGGCGTCGGCGCTGAATTCCGCGACCGCGGTTGCTTCTTCGGACATCTCAAACTACCTCGAAAAACAAAAAAGGTGACTTGGGGGGTGGAACGGATAGCAGGCATCGGCCCGATTTCAGGCGTCGTCCTTCTCGCTGATTTGCTTGATTTGACTGTTGAGCATCTTTCCTGGCCCCAGGAGAGCTGCACTGAGTTGAGCACCAGGGCCCAAGATCTGACCGACCAACATGGAGATTTGTTCTTCCCGGCTGGGCCATTTGCTGACCGCCTTCAGGCCATCGCCATCGAGCGACTCACCGTCCATGACACCGCCGGTGGCGGCGAAGTCCGCGAACTTATCTTCATCTTTGTCGAGTTTGACGACTTCTTTGACCAAGGACACGAAGTCGGTGGAACCCCACAGAACGGCCACCTGTCCCGACGCATCGGTGAAAGCCGCCGACAGATTCGTTTCCTCCGTCGCCCGCCGAGCCAGTGAGTTCTTCACCACCAGCATGCGAATGTCTTTGGAGCCGAGTTCACCACGCAACTCGTTGGTGGTGTTGGCATCCATACCGGTGCACGACGCAAGCACCGCATCCTCGACGCCTTCAAGGCGACGACGGATGTCACGTGTGACTAACTCTTTGACGTATTTACTCATTGGATCAGTTTCCCGTCACGAGGGCCGGCGAGACTAGACGGCAATCCGGACGCTTGGCGTCATGGTGCCACAAATCGCCACGCCTTTGACGTAGGTGCCTTTGATCGTTTGCGGTTTCATGCCAGAGACGAACTCGATGAAGGTGCCGATGTTGTCAACGAGCTTATTCTCGTCAAAGCTCATGCGGCCAACCATGGCGTGGACGTTGCCACCCTTGTCGTTCCGGAACTCAACCTTACCGGCCTTGTACTCACCCACCACTTTGGCAACATCGGGCGTGACCGTTCCTGCCCGAGGGCTGGGCATCAATCCACGCGGGCCCAGGACACGGCCCAGCGGACCAACCAGACCCATCATGTCCGGGGCGGCGATGCAGACATCAAAATCCGTCCAGCCATCCTTGATTTTCTTGGCCAGGTCTTCCTGCCCAACCTCGTCGGCACCGGCCTCTTCCGCCGCTTTGGCTGCGTCGCCCTTGGCAAAAACAACGACGCGTTGTGACTTACCGATGCCGTGGGGCAGTACCAGTGAACCGCGGATGATCTGATCCGCTTGGTTCGGGTCGACGCCAAGACGCATGTGGATTTCGACCGTCTGGTCAAACTTGGTCGCGTCGTACTTCTTCAGCACACCGACCGCATCGGACAGCGGCAGCGGCGTCTTCGGTTGTTTCTCGAGCGCGGAACGATACCGCTTGGACTTTTTTCCCATGTTGGTCACGACTCAAAAGGGTCGGGTGGTTTGGCGAGCCGACTCAGTCCTGCCGGAGGCAGCGGCCGTCTCTCCCACTTTTCCTCCACCAACGGAGTCGGCGTGAGGAAGCGGCGGAGTTTGGCAGCGGCACCGGGAATCGTCAACCTCAACTGCCGTGTTTGCTGCGGAATTCCGACGGTAGCAAGAAGGCATCCTCGTGGACCAAATTGACGATGCCCTCGCGGACAGGATGAACCCAAGAACCGTGGGGGGAAATGAAGCCACCGTCGATCGGTTCGCTCACCCATTCGTCAAGACGATCGCGGATCGTCCCGTTGGCGATCTGTTGGTTGATGGCCGCGACCCAGTCCTCCGCGATCGGGGTCAAAGGCTGGCCCGAATCGGGACAGCAAATGGTTTGGAGCATCGTTGGCGGGATCTTCATCAAGACGGATTCTCGGGTGGGTCAGATGTTTGCTGGAAAGCGAACCTTGCAAGCCGACCGTGAGGCGGAGCTCGTTTTCGTTCTCAAATTCATCAAACCCGTGTCGCCTGAATGCCGATCAACCCTCTGGTGGACGGTTTTTCGGGGGAAGATCGGCTCGCTGGAACCACAGGACGCGAAGTCTGCAGGATTTCCGGGTGAGACGACAGCCGTCCACGCTTTTCTCCACTGCAAGGGATGAGGCAGTGACATGCTCCATGATCCTGAACACGACGGTCGGTCGTGGGTTGCAAGACGCGCGTTTCGATTGGCTTTTATTGTTTCCGCCTGTGTGTTGGTGCTCGGCGCACCCGGAGCAATCGCTCAGTCTCCGGCGGTTCCGGGGGCTAACGCGAGTTTGCTCAAAGATCCGTCGTACGGCACGGTGTATCGGAAAGTGACCCAGACCGTGGAGCGTCCCATTGCCGAAAGAACGATGGTGCAGAGACAGGAAACGGTCTACACGCCGCGGACGGTCACCGAGTCCAAGCCCCAAACGCGACGCACTTACATGCCGGTGGTACGATACCACTGGAAACCCCGCGTGGAAGGTTGGTGGAATCCTTTTCGACAGCCAACCGTTGCTTACCATCACGTGCCTGAAACAACTTGGGAGGCGCGAGACGAAATCGTGCACCAGACGTACACGCACGTGAAGTGGGTCGCCGAAAACCGAACCGTCCAGGTGCCCGAGACCCGCACTCGCATCGTTCGCGAACAGCACGTTGCACTGGAGCCCGTCGGGCAAGTGGCTCAAGCCGCCCCAGCCACCACAACGCGTTCCAGCATTCCGCCCGCACTTGCGGCTCGCTTGCGGCCACTCGCGGCGAACGAAAGAGTGGCACCTCTTGCGAGTTCAAGAGTGGCCATGTCCGCTCCCATCGGAGGTCAGTCGCTCGCCAGCGTGCCGCCTTCGCTGAGTGTCGCGGCGGTGCCAACGCCGGTACCCGCACGAACGTCACTGCAATCGGGGATGCGGGCGACGGACCTGACACCGACGACCGCAGGCGCCTATGGATCACCCGTTACCAGCCCGATCGTGGCGGGCTTGCCGACGATGCCCCTTTGGCGGTGATGGCCTTTCAAACCATGCGTTTGTGTTGCCACGCTCGGCTCCGAAAACGCAGGGACATGGCGAATGCCAGTGCGATGACCCAGCCAGTAATGATCCACCACCACCAGAGCAGAGCTTCTCTGATTGAGGTTTGATCAACGGCGTCGCATTCGGGTTCCATTGCGATGCCGACGATCACCGAAACGATGGAAACGCCAGCACCGGCTGCGAGAACAAACCAGGTGTCGCCGGCGCCGCGGAGCGCTCCCGCCAGGATCAGCTGCGTGGCGTCGAGTAGCACGTAGATGGCGACAAACCAAAGCAGACTCTCGGCCGCGATCGATGCAGCGGAGTTCGCTTCCATCAAGGAAGCCCACTGGTAAAACGCAATCAGACGATCTGGGATCATCACATAAGCGACTGCCCAGGCAATCGAATAGAGCCAGCCAACGATCAGGGCGGCACGCACACGCGTGACGGCTGCCTCGGGGCCAGTTTCGGTGAGGTGCCGACCCACCAAGACGGACGCTGCGATGGACATGCCAACCAAGGGTATGAAGGCGATCATGTTGAAATTGATCGCCATGCTGGTTGCTTGGAGTGGAACGTCACCGAGCCGTCCGATCCTTTGCACGATGGCCGTGAAACCACCCGCTTCGGTCAAGGACATCAAGCCGGAGGGCAGGCCAAAGAAGATCAGTGTTTTCAGCATGCGAAGATCCACGCGAAAGCCGCGCCGGATGCCAAAGTCGCGATCGATCTCGCGGTGGGTCAGCAGCGCGACGTAGAACATCGCTTTGAACCAGAAAGAGCACGACGAGGCGATCGCGGCACCGGCGATTCCCAAATGAAAGATCCTCCCCTCGACATCGGCATCGAACAGGCCTGCGATGGGGCCAAGCCAAGTCGAGGGGATGCCAAAAATGAGAACGACATCAAGGAACAGATTGACCACGGCCGAAGCGATGCTCACCAGCATGATCACGCGCGTGCGATGCGTGCCGCTGAAGAACCCCGAGAGCGCCGTTTGCAGCACCTCCCCTGCTCCGCCCCACATCAAGATGCGAAAATACGTGGTCTCCAAGCCGATCAAGGCGTCGGGTTGGCCGGTCAGCCGAAAGAACCATTCGCCCGCCAATCCACAGGCGAGAAAGACGGGCAACGAAGCGAGCGAGAAAAAGGCGGCCTGCCAAAGCAGGCGGCCGACACGACTGGGTCTGCCGGTCCCCATGTACTGGCTGATGATCGCGCCGGTCATCGAGGCGATGCCAACAAAGATGCAGATCACCGACCAAAAGGCATTGCCACCGGCCATCGACGCGGACATCTCTGATGGATTGTGGCGAAGAAGCAGCGTACGATCAACGAAGAGCACAACGGAGAACATCCCCGTGCTGATCATCAAGGGCGTCGCCACACGGAGCACCTCGGCAAATGCAGTTCGCATGGCGGTTTTCTGCAAGGACGCAGTTTTCAGCAAGGAAGACGTCCAGCAAGAAGACGAATGAGTGGCCGAGCATTGGCGGGCCGCAGACGTGGAATCATAGCGAGGTCGAATGACGATGAAGTCCCCTGCCCTGCCCCAGTCTGCCGACCCGATCCCACCTCAGGCATCGGCACGTTTGTTATCGATTCAAATCGGGCGTGTTCGAGAAGTCGAAGCCGAAGCGACGAGCCGTCGTGAGTCTTGGACGACCGCGTTCTGGAAAGGTTCTGTCTCGCGACCACTTCCTCTGAGAACCTTGGGTTTGGAAGGCGACCAGCAGGCAGACCAAAAGCACCACGGCGGCATCGACAAGGCTGTTTGCGTCTACAGCGGGGATCACTTTGGCACGTGGCGATCCGAGCTGGTGGATCTTCTGCCAAGTGCGGAGTCGTTCTCCGCGGGTGCGTTCGGTGAAAATTTCACAATCACGGGGTGGACCGAGGACGATGTTTGCATCGGCGACCGGTGGCGTGTGGGGGAAGCCCTTGTCGAGGTTTCACAGCCCCGGCAACCGTGCTGGAAGTTGGCCAGCCGCTGGGGCATCGTGGATCTTCCGAAATGCGTGATTCGCAATGGCGCCACCGGTTGGTATCTGCGCGTGATCGCGGAGGGGCTTGTTGGGCCATCCGACACAATCGAGCTGTGTCAGCGCGTGGCGCCGAACTGGACCGTGCGCCGCGCGAACGAGGTCATGTATCACTCAAGAAAAGATCGGGAGTTGACGCGGCAGCTTGCATCGCTGGAGGTGTTATCCGCGGCGTGGCGTGACGACTTGGAAAAACGGCTGCGTTGATTCGCCCAGGCGACTTGGGTTCAATTCACGGGTTCAATTCGCGAACCCGTTTTCGATTTGCCCATCCTTGATCACGATGCTGATCCCGTCGCGAATCTGCAGGGCCTCATCTTCACCATGGTGTTGTACCTGCGCCTCGTTAGTGATGCGGACGTTCTCGCCGACACGGCAATTCTTGTCGAGGATCGCGCCGTCGATGTAGCTGTTGCTGCCGATACCGACGGGGAGGCGTCCATCGCGGTTGCCGCCCGGTGGCTCGATGAAGTCAGCCCCCATGACGACGCTGTTCTTGAGCGTGACGTTGTCCCCAATCACCGTGCGCAGTCCGATGACCGAGTTCTCGATCGTCACGTTGTCTCCGATACGGCAGCCATCCGCGATCAGGCTGCCACGAACCGTGGTTTGACCCATGATCGTGGGTGGAAGGTAACGGGGTCGGCTGTAGATGGGGCTGTATCGATTCCGAATGTCAAAGGGAGGGTGTTTGCTGGCGAGTGAAAGGTTGGCTTCGTAAAACGACCGGATCGTCCCGATGTCCTCCCAATAACCGTCAAAGAGATGCAATTGCACGCGGTGCGTGTTGATGGCCTGCGGGAAAACTTCTTTTCCGAAATCGCTGTGCGTGGAGTTCTCCAGCATGTCGACCATGACATCTTTGTCGAAGATGTAGAGGCCCATGCTGGCCAGGCAATCTCGACCGTGACTGGGAATCCCGCGGGCGTCGATCCAGTTGGGGTCCATCCGAACGCGTTGGATTTCCTCCTCGGATTGTGGCTTTTCAACAAAGCCACGGACCTGCCCCGAGTCATCGACCTGCATGATCCCCAGAGCCGAGGCGGCTTCTCGGGTGACCGGGATCCCTGCAATGGTCGCGGCGGCTCCGGATTCCATGTGCGTTTTCATCATCTGGCGAAAGTCCATCCGATAAAGCTGATCGCCTGACAGAATCAACACGTGCTTGATCCAGCTTTCCCGCAGATGGACCAGGTTCTTGCGAACGGCATCGGCGGTGCCTTGGTACCAGTCGGTTTCCGAACTGACGGTTTGCTGCGCGGCGAGCAACTCGACGAAGCCGCCGCTGAAATGGTCAAAGTGGTACGTCTGTCGGAGGTGCCGGTGCAGGCTCTCGGAGAGGAACTGGGTCAGGACGTAGGCCTTGTTCAGACCGCTGTTGATGCAATTGCTGATTGGAATGTCGATCAAGCGGTATTTCGCAGCCAATGGGACGGCTGGCTTCGCCCGGATCTTGGTCAAGGGAAACAGGCGGGTGCCGCGACCGCCACCGAGAATCAGAGCGATGGTGTTATCAAGGTTCATGCTGTTCGATCAGGTTGAGCTGGTGGTAAATGATGGGGTTCAGGATGCCTGAGCTTGGCCGTGGTGAATGCGACGTTAGGGTTCGGTTGTCGCGATGAAAAGGTGCCGTCGCTGTCGCCGTGTCACCAATACTTTTCGTAACGAATGGTGCCAACACCATGTTCCTCGACATCGTCTCGGAAACCGGCCCGCCTCAACAGCGGTACCATGCCGGGTTGATCCGGCATCGGGGCATCTGCGGGGATGATGCCGATCATGTCAGGATTCCCACATAAGAAGACGTGTGTGTGGTCCGGTGTCAGCGTGTCGTCCACGCTCTTTGCCAACTGCCCGCTTTCGTAGACCGTTTGGAGGTATTGCTTCCCAACGTAGCTGACGTGGGTCGAGTCCAGGTTCTCCACTTCGCGGGTGGTCAGCGGGAGATAGATGTACTGGTTGAAAGCGCTCATCAGCGTTTGATGCTCCGACAAATAGGCTAAGTCGCGACGGTAGCGGACGCTGGTTGCGATGATGATCTTGCCCGTGTGTCCCCGTGCCAGAAGGTCCGCGGCCATGGAGTTGTGGGGCGCTTCGCCGGTGCCCGTGCCCAAAAACAAAACGGTGTCTTCCGGGCCAATGTTTTCCAAGATGTATTTCCCAGTGATCTTGCGTTCCATCGTGATGCGATCGCCCGCGTGCTTGCCAAAGAGACGCGGTGTGAGTCCCGGTGGTTTGCTCACGGGCGTGGCACCCTTGCGGACCAGCGTGATGTAGAACTCCAGGTAGTCGATTTCGTCGTTGGGGAGCAGTTTGCCAGCACTGCTGATCATGGGGCACGAGATCGAATAAGCACGTCGTACCAGACGGCGGGCCCGTTTGGGTGGCAGGTCTTCCGGCTGCGTCCCGCGCAGGCGAGGTTCCCAGTTGCCAAGTCCGAGAGCCACGTATTGACCGGATTGGAAGGGCGCGTGGCCCGCATCAGCGCGAATCCGAAAGCGAGCCAAGTCTTCATGCACGTCGATTCGCTCGATAATCGTCGCGTTGTAATGCGTCTCCTCGAGTGTTTCGATCTCGTCCGCGGTCAGCTCATCGGTGGTGGTTTTGGAGTCGGACAAAACGATCGAATCCAGCTGGTGGACGGGGACACTCCGGTCGCACGGCGGAGCGAGAGAATGATCCACGGTCGACTAGAATAGGGGGGCCGCCTGGGCGGCCAATCGCCTTGGGCGACCATCCCCGCCAATGCGTGTCTTCTGCCAGAGGACGTCGACCCTTCCGCGACGCAGGTACTATAATGAACGGCTTCGATCCTATGTTTGAGGCAACCATGAATCAGAGCTCATTTTGTCAGGCGTCGGCAGCGCACGCGACCGTCGATCGACGTTGCCAGCGGAGATCGCGTGTCGAGAGGACACCTCAGCTGCGTCCATTTTCAAGTGGTGTCCAATGGGCCTTTGCTGCTGCGATGCTGTGCGGTCTGTCGTCGGGTTCCTCTGCGTTACGGGCTGAGACGTGGACCAGCTTGGACGGGACGAAGTCGATTCAGGCCCAGATGGTCGGGTTGTGGGATCAAAGTGTCATCCTGCGCTTGTCCAGTGGACGCCGTGTGACGGTCAGTATGAACCAGTTGGAAGCCGCCAGTCGAATGCAGGCCGAGAAGGTGGCCGCTCAATTGCAGGAATCAAGGGAACGGGTGGCGGCGGAATTAGACCGCGCCGCCGTGGCCGAAGCCGCTCCCGCACCGTCTCCCCTGCCCTCCCCTCCCGACGCGCTTCCCTACACTCCGGTGCAACCGAATGTCAGTGCGACGGAGGCAATCGCAAAGATCCAACAACAGATTCGCAACGGGCATCTGATCGCCGTGTTCGATGCCCTGCCCATGAACTATCGGGCCGATTTGGAGGCCGTCATTGACTTGGCATTGGCCAAGCTGGATCCGTCCGCAGCCGAAACGGTGTTTGCTTCGATCGCGGATTTGTCGGATCTGATGGTGACGCGTCAGAACTGGATTCGCTCGCACCCGCGGATCAAGCCGACCGAGGAAGGGGGCGGATGGCCGGAGGTGCTTGTGGCTTTCGATGAGGTCGTGTTGCCGCTTGCGAATCTGCTGCGAGACACCTTCCCGACGGAGGCCATGAGACCGGAGGTGATTCAGTCGGCGAGTCTCTCGGATTGGCTGCGCGCGCGGGATCTTGCGGCGGCCCCGCATCTGCAAAGCTTGATGGAGGACCACGCCGTCATCCAAGGGGAGTGGCTTGCCAAGAAAGAGCAGGATCTCATGGTGATGACCCGCCAGATGGCACCCCCGGGTGGCAGTGAGCGGCGAAGCAACACGGCGCCCCGTGAGATCGCGGTCGAGCTCAAGAAGGTCGATGGCTACTGGCTACCCGCCGCGATCGCGGATGGATTCGCAGGCTGGGTACAAGAACAGAAGGATCGCTTGAGTGCATTGCCGGACGGCGGTGCGACCTTGGCAGAAGTGCTGGACGTGGAGTTGCCGGTCCTCGCCATGGAGCCGGCAAGTCCTCCACCCGCCTCGGATCGGTTTGGCGGCTCCGACTACGAGGACGAGATGTATGAGGATGAAATGTACGAGGACGAGATGTACGAAGATGAAATGTTTGAAGACGAGATGTACGACGATGAGATGTATGCCGATGACGAAATGGGCATGTACGACGGTGGGATGGGCGGAGCTCCCAGCTTTGCCAGTGCCAAGCCAATTGACCTGTCCGATGAATCGCTTCCTGCTTGGGTCCCCGCTGTGATCCAGTTGGCCCCGCTGATGCAACCCATGGTCGTTCAACTCAAAGCGGCGCCCGATGCCGCCGCCTTCTATGCTGGCACCGAACAGGCGATCGGAACCATCGCGTTGGTTAGCAAGGCCGTCGGTGGGCGGGCTTCGGGTGGCATGGGGAACCGACGCGGTGGTCGTCCCTTCGGTTTCTAACCGAGCGACGAGAAGGAGTTCGAATGCCCAAACCAAGGCAGGTCGCCATCATCGGGGCGGGACTCTCCGGCTTGTCCCTCGCCGCTTGGTTGCAACTCGACCATTCAACGGAGGTTGAGGCAACGGTCTTTGAGGCCAGTGACAAAGTCGGTGGTGTGATCCAGACGGAGATCATTGAAACCGAGGGTGTCGGACGCTTTGTTGTTGATCACGGCGCGGACATGTTTGCGACTCAGCCCGCCGGGGCGCTGCATCTGTGTCAAAGAATGGGGGTTGAGCATCGCTTGCAACGCCCGCGACCGGACGGACGCGGAGCGATGGTCGCGCGCGGCGATCGCCTGGTCCCGATACCAGATGGTTTCGTTCTGATGCGACCGACCAAGTTGCTCAGCATGGTGACGACGCCCTTGCTGTCCCCGAGCGCCAAATGGCGAATCCTGCGGGAGCGATGGGTGCAACCTCGCGATTCGGCCCTGCAAGACGAAAGCGTGGGTAGTTTTGTTCGACGTCGTCTTGGAGCGGAGGTCTTGGACCGCCTGGTTGCGCCCCTGGTCGCAGGGATCTACACCGCGGATGTCGAGCGATTGAGTATGGCAGCGACGATGCAGCCGCTTTGGAAAATGGAGTCCGAGGCAGGTTCCCTGGCGGCCGCAACTCTGCAACGCAAGCGGACAGGTGAAGACTCCACCGAAAGAAACAGCAGTGGTGCCCGCTATGAACAGTTCCGGGCGTTTCCAGACGGCATGCGAGGACTGTTCGATGCGATGCGGGAGCAGTTGCCTGCGGACCGTTTGAGGATGCAGACAAGGGTCGACCGCATTGAATCTGTCGAGCAGGGTTTTCGTTTATTGTTGGACAACGCACCCTGCGAGAAGACATGGGATGACGTGGTCATCGCCACGCCCTTGGCGGCATGCGCTGGCTTACTACGGACGTTGGGGCTCGTGGACCTCTCTGCGGCAGCGGACCAGATGCAGACGATCCCCCGGGCTTCGACAGCGATCGTCGTGATGGCGGTGCGCGAAGATCATATTGCACGTTTGCCCAACACCTTCGGTTTTGTCGTTCCACCCCGGGAGCAACGGGCTGTGTTGGCGGGTAGTTTTGCCAGTGCCAAGTTCGCCGGACGTGCTCCCACGGGTTATGTCATTCTGCGGGCCTTTTTGGGTGGCGTCCTGCAGCCGGAGATCCTCGATCGTGGTGACGGGGAGTTGATCGAAATCGTTCGACGTGAAATGGGCGATCTGATTGGCATGGATCAAGGCAAGTCACTTGCTCGGCTCAGCCCCTGGCAACGCGTGGTTCGCTGGAACGACGCGATGCCGCAGTACGAGGTGGGGCACCTTGCCAAGGCAGCTGAGATACAGAGAGCAATCGACAACGTGCCTGGCTTGCATGTCCACGGGAATGCATTGCACGGCGTGGGGATCGCTCCTTTGGTGGAGCGATCACGTCGTTTGGCAACAGCCATGGCTTCCAAGTGAAGTTTGAGGAAGTCATGCGGTCTTCCATGCGGGACCACTCGAGCAACCGATTGTCAAATCGCGTGTTGGCTTTGCGTCAGCGTGCCAGCCTTGACTTTCGTGCAGGTCAACCCACGTCGCTGGGAACCCATGAAGCCACTTCGGCGAGTGACGTCGCGGTAGATCCTTGGCGTGCCAACGCGGTGCTGGTTGAGAGCGAACCGATGCGGCGGGTGGGGGAACTTGGCGCGGTTGACCCTGACGCGGATGAGGCACTTTGCCAGGGCTCACTTGTCACGACCGAGTGTTTGACCGTCTTGCTTGCTTCGATGCGGTGCCCACTGACCTGTGTGATGTGTGACTTGTGGAAACGCACGCTCTCCCATCCGACGCCGGTTGGCGCGATCACTCATCAAGTGCGTGAGGCCATGTCGGCCTACCCATCCGCACGAGGGACGCTCAAGCTCTACAACGCGGGCAACTTCTTCGACCCTC
Organism: Planctomycetota bacterium; assembly: GCA_039189905.1. Lineage (GTDB taxonomy): Bacteria > Planctomycetota > Planctomycetia > Pirellulales > Pirellulaceae > Rhodopirellula. Next base: position 21,770 of record JBCCYK010000002.1, on the reverse strand, counting down.
GGGCGACGCCGGATCGGGATTTGATGGCCTTGGCCGAGTTGGGTGGCCAGTTCGATCGCGTGGTGGTCGAGAATCACCCTCGATTTGGCTGGTCACGTTTGATTCGTTTTGCCGAACGTTTGGATAGCCGGCTTGAGGTGGCGGTTGGTTTGGAGTCGGTGGCCCCGCGGATGCTGTCTCGCCTGAACAAGCGATTGACGCGCGACCGTTTTGCCGAACATGCTCGCGAACTACGGGATCGCCATGTTGGATTGCGTGTGTTCTTGATCGTGGGTTTGCCTTGGCATTCACCACGTGAGTCGGTGCGATGGGCGAAGTTGTCATCGCTTTTCGCGGCACGAGTGGGTGCCACGCACATCACCTTTCTTGCCTGTCGATCCGGAAATGGCTTCCTGGATGAGTTGGAGGTCGAGGGTGTCTTCCGGCCTCCCACACTTCGAATGATGTCCGACGTGCTGGTGTGGGCACTCCATGATCAACGCGTCTCGAAACAGAGTGTCGTGACGGTCGACACATGGGGTATCGAGGGGTTGGAGTCCTGTGCAACTTGCGCGCGGGATGGCGTGCAGTACTTGGAAGCCATGAACCAAACGCAGCGTGTTCCGGTGTCGGTGCCGCTGCCGGTGCCGTGTGATTGCGATGAGACGCACACCGTCAGTCATGGTTTCCGAGACGGTGCTTCGGGCGTTGATGACCGAGCGGACTGACCATGACGAGTAGTGAACCCAATGGTTTTGATGTTGTCATCGTGGGTGGTGGTTTTGCCGGATCGCTCTTGGCGCGGACATTGAATGCAGGTGGGTTGCGCGTTGCACTCATCGATCGATCCAGGCACCCGCGTTTCGCGATTGGCGAGTCAAGCACGCCGCTGGCAGACTTGATGCTTCGGGTACTTGGAGAAGCGTGGGGACTAAGTGATTTGGTTGCCATGTCCACCTACGGTTCGTGGAAACGAACGCATCCGGAATTGAGGTGTGGACGCAAACGCGGTTTCAGTTACTACTGGCACCACACGGGTCGAAGCTATGACGATGAGGATCGCCGGAACAGTTTGCTTGTGGCCGCGAGTCCCGACAACGAGGTGGCAGACACTCATTGGCTACGCGCGGATGTCGACGCCTTTTGGTTGAACCGGGCGCGTGAAGAGGGCGTGACTTGCTACGCGCCTGCGGAGGTGATCGACGTGAAGCATGTGGGGCGATGGCAATTGCAACTTCGAACGTCGCGTGTTAATGGAGACGCGGTGGGGGTATCGCAAGCAGGGACAATCAGCGCGGGATTCTTGGTGGATGCGGGGGGCGGCGCGGCGGGATTGGGGTTGCAGCGTCAGGACTGTGTGTCGCGTCTGCGAAGCGAGACGCGAAGTGTTTATGCGCACTACCAGGGTGTGTTGTCTTGGACTCAGTTTTTGGCAGACCAGGGGGTAGCAACGGACCGGGATCCATTTGATGGTGACGATGCGGCGCAGCATCACCTCAGCGAACAGGGTTGGATGTGGATGCTGCGTTTCGATGACGGCACCACGAGTGTCGGTTGGACGGAGCACGCCGGAGGATCCGGAACGCTTCCGCGCTGTCCCGTGGAGGCAGCCGGCCGTTTTCCTTCACTGGCAGGACTTTTCGAGAACGCATCGTTGATTGCCCCGGAGTGCTGTGGGCAGAGTCGCCGGTTGCAGCGTTATCGGCTTCCCGCGGCCGATTCCGCTTGGGCGGCGCTTCCAACGGCGGTCGCAACGATCGATCCCATGCACTCGACCGGCATCGCCCATGCGCTGGTGGGGGTGTTTCGATTGAGTCGCATATTGCTTTCGAGGCCGGATCGGCGCGTGGCGAGGCTGCGTACCTATGATTCTGCGTTGCAACAGGAGGTGAAGCGACTCGACCAACTGGTTGCGTTGGCCTATCGCTCATTGGGTTGGTTCGAGGGCTTTGCCACGGTATCCAAGCTGTATTTCATGGCGGCGATTCGAAGCGAAGAGGACATGGCGGCCTGGATGGCGTCGGGCCTTGGTGTGGGAGAGCTTCGAAACGGTTTGGGAGACGCCGTGGAAAGCATGCCGTTCTGGCTCGCCGGAGATCCTGTGTTTTCTGCTTGCGTTGACGAGGTGGATGCCTGGGTGACGCGATGGTCGCGTGGTCCCGAGCTGCGCGGATCACGTGCCGATGCCGAAATCGCGCGAAGCTGCCTTCGACTGCGTGAGACGCTGCAAGCCTACAACTCGGCCGGCTTGTTCGACCTGTCGGTGGGGAACCGTTACGCCTATACCGCCGCGGCGAAGCCAGGGGTCCGCAAACACGAGGCACCGCTTGATTGAGAAACAGTGACGAGAAAGGATGCAAGAAAAACAGTTTCCATTAAGATCTTGTGTGGAACCATGATTCGGTGTCCAGTGATTGTGTCTGTTGTGCAGGGATGAGCCAGGTGGCGACAGGCGTCCTCTCGGAACTCGTTGATGTCAGCTTTTTCCTCGTCTGATTCGACCATCTTTTCGTCGGATTCTGCGATTCATGACGGCCCAAATCCTCCCTTGGCTTCGGATCAGACGGCGCCGCTGGAGACGGTGCCACGTTTGCGGAGCCTTCTTCAGCTGGCCCTATTGCCGGGCATCGGGCCGCGAACGCTTTCCAGTTTGATCGCGCGTTTTGGTGATCCCGACCACGTCCTGCAAGCAACGCAGCACGAACTGTCAGAGGTTCATGGGGTTGGGCCCAGGATTGTTCATACAATCCAAACGGCGACGGATCACGTTGATGTTCCCAGCGTGATGGATCATTGCTTGCGCACGGGAGTGAGCATTCTGACGCAGGAGTCCGAAGAGTATCCGAAAGCGCTGAAGGACTTGGTGGATGCGCCTCCCTTGCTTTTTGCGAAAGGCGGTTGGCTGCTGCGTGACTCCTTTGCCGTGGCGATTGTTGGCACGCGTCACGCGACGACGTACGGATTGAAACAGACCGAACGGATTGTCAACGAACTGGTCGGCATGGGGGTGACCATCGTGAGCGGCCTGGCCAGAGGGATCGACAGTGCTTCGCACCGTGCAGCCCTAAATGCCGGTGGTCGAACCCTGGCGGTCATTGGGGGTGGTATGGCGGAAATGTACCCGCCCGAGAACGCACCGCTCGCGGAGGAAATTGCTCAATCAGGTGTGGTGTTCAGTGAGCAGTCGCCGTTCTCAAAGCCAAAGTCCCACATGTTCCCGCAGCGAAATCGTTTGATTGCGGCGATGTCCTTGGCGACGGTCGTTATCGAGGCCCCACAACGATCCGGCAGCATGATCACGGCGCGGCTGGCAGGTGAAATGGGGCGCGATGTGATGGCCCTGCCCGGTCCGGTTAGCAGTCGGGCTTCGCGAGGTTGCCACGAGCTGATCCGCGATGGGGCGGTTTTGGTTCAGACCGGACAGGATATTTTGGAGCTCATCGGCTCCGTACCCGAACCCATCGCGAATCCGCTGAGAACCAGCGCAACACAAGGGGAAGGTTCGGATACGGGACCCGCGGTCAATGAGGAAGATGAGTTGCGTGATGCGCGTGAGGCGACGCTGAACAGCTTAGAGCTACAGATCCTACGGGTCATCGGGCCCGATGCGATCATGATCGATGAAGTGGTCCAGCGTTCGGGCTTACCGACCTCGCGTGTGGGCGCGGTGATCAGCATCTTGGAAGTCAAACGGTTCATCAGGCGAGTGGGCGGCCAAATGGTGGTGCGGATCTGAATTTTCCCGACCTCGGGTGACCGCGTATGCCAGACTCATTCCAAGCCTTTCATGCATTTGATGCCAGGCAAATCCCAGAGTGATGCCTGGGCGATCGAGTTGGATCGGGGATGGGATTCGGTTGACAGGCTGCGGGGCGGGCGCTATCCTCCCGCGACTCTTTGCGACCGCGCGCCGCCGGTCCTCGCTCTTGTTCGGTCGTCATGATGCCCTCACGGTGTCGTCGCCTGGGAACGCTTTAGTGATGGTGCGGTTGGTCATGGGAGTGCGTTGGGTTTTGTTGCCAACTGACGTCAAGCGACCACTTTCTTATGAAGATCGATCTCGACGCGATCGCGAATCGCGCGGGCTGTGATGTTTCCAGCCTTCGGCTTGCTCAACCCCTGCTCGAGCAAGGCTACACACCTCCTTTCCTCACGCGCTATCGCCGAGATGAACTAGGGGGCGTTGATGAAAACAGCCTGTGGACGCTGAGCCACGCCATGCGGGAATCGCGGCAGTTGGAGGCATTCCGAGAGCACTTGCAAGCCTTGTGGGAGAGGAGCACGCTGGCAGACCCCTCCCTGAAGAAAGCAATCGAAACGGCTGCAACGCGGCGCGTGCTCGACCGCTTGTCGCGGCGGCTGAAGTCGGAGGTCAGTCTCAATGCGAGATTGTCAGATCGTCTCGCGGCCCGTGTTCTCAATCCCATCAAGGGGGACGGAGGTGATCTGGAACGCCTTGCCAATGTCCTCGCGGAGGAGCAGCAAACGGAAGAGAGCAAGACCTCCGCCGCTGGGCCAGTGGCATCGAGCTCGCCAGCTGAGTCCATCGAATCAGCCGAGTCCAGCGAACCAGCCGAGTCTAGCCAAGCTGCTTTGGGTTTAGCGGAATCGGAACAAGTATCTGGTCCCACCAAGGCCGAGGACACGGAGGATCGCGGTCAAAAGGCGAACGGGTCACGTGACAAGGACACCGTGGCTTACGCGTTGGAGCAGCTGGATAGCCGTTTGGCGAATCGTATGGCGGGGGATCCGCGTCTGATTTCGGCTGCGGTGCGTTGGCTTGGTAGAAACGCGAAGATTCACATCATGGAGGTCCACGATCCTCATGGGCAATCGCAGGACCAGGCGCCAGAATCAAGTGACGCGTCTGAGAGTCAAGTTGAGCCACCGGTCGCGACAGAGGAAACCGTTTCAGAAGCGGAAGTGACCGAACTGGCTAGCGCAGAATCGGCTGGGGATCAGTTGGCTGCGACGGCGACGGCGCAGGACGCTCCGATGGAGGCCGCGGCGCCAGAGTCTTCCATGTCCAACCCGGAAGGCGACGAGCCATCGGCAGGCACGAATGTCGAAGCAGCGACGGTCGTCGAACCGGAGGTTGTTTCCAAGAGCGCCTCTGATTCTGAGCAGCCCGCCGTGGAAAGTGAGGAGAGTGGCGGCGAGGGGAGCCTCAGTTTGGAATCGGAGACTGTTGCTGCGATTGCGGGGACGGAGCCGTCGGCAACGGAACCAACTGCAGCAGGGCCCACCGGCGGAGACGCTACCGAGAGCAAGAAGCAGGTTGCCAAGAAAGCCGCACCCAAAAAGGGCAAGAAAATCTCGCCTCGTCAGCGCCGCCGCCGCTGGCTTGTCAGTGTGCTGAAGCCCTTGGCGGGTAAGAAACTGAATGTGAACAAACTGAGCTCCTTTCAAATTGTGATGCTCAGTCGCGCCCTTCGCAGTCAGGTCGCAAAATGTTCGTTTGAATATGATGCCGTTAAATTGGTCAAGGAACTGCAACGGGTCGCGGGTGGCCTCAATCGACCGCATTCCGAACACTTGGAGAAGTTGGTCGCCGATCACGAGGCGACGCTTCGCGAGGCCGCCGAGTCTGCCTGGTGGGATGAGCTGCAGGAGCAAGCGTCGGGGCGTTTGGTGAACATCACGGCCGATCGACTCTGCCAACAGCTCGATCGTGGTGGTGTCAATGCAAGAGTCGTGTTGTCGATCGACGCGATTGGACCGCGAACAGCAGCTGCCACGGTTGTTGGGGCCGACGGGCATTTGATTCACTGTGAAGATGTGCCCTGCCAGCTGTCCGCGAACATGCGAAGCCTGACCGTCGCCAAGATTGGCGAGTTGATCCATGCCCATCACATCGACTTGATTGTGATCAGCAATGGGCCAGCAAGACGGGCCTGCATGATCGCACTGGGTGAGGTGATCAAACAGTCCGGCGAGGGTGCGATCCGTTGGACGATTGCGGATCGAAATGGCGCCGATGCGTACGCGGGGAGCACGGCGGGCGACCAAGAAATGCGTTCCACACCGCGGCGTTTTCGGGCGGCGGCTTGGATCGCATTCTCGGCATTGGCTCCGTCGCAAGCCCTTGTCAAAGTGGATCCCTTAAAGTTGCGCCTCAGTTCGTTTCAGCGCGAACTCTCCGAAGACGCGCTCTCGGATGCCCTGGAAGACATCATGGTGGGGGGCGCCGCTCGTGGGGGCGTGGATGCCAATTCCACGAGCACGGCTTGGATGGCCCGTCTGCCGGGCATGACTCTTGACGCGGCGCAGGCAATCGATGACCGGCGTCGAAAGGAGTTGCTCGCATCCCGTTCGGACTTGGCCTCTGCGATCGAGTGGCCCAACGCCATTTCCCAACGTCAAGCCTTGCCGTTCCTGAGAGTATTCGGAAGCGAGGAGACTTTGGACGGGACTCTGGTCCATCCGGATGACTACGCGTTGGCCAAGAAATTGGCCAAGTCGCTTTCCATTGAGTTGCCACCGGATCGTCCGCCGGCTTATCAAATGCCGGATTATCGGACTGCCGCAGAACCGCAAACAGCCGCCGCAACCGGCAGCGAAGACACGTCCGTCGCAACCGATTCGGATTCCGAGGTTGTTTCAGAAGAGACAGAAACGGCCACGATAGAGGTGACCGCCGAAGACCAGCGGAGCGATGGCAATCCGCTTAATCCCGAGGAGCCTTCAGCAGAGGTAGCTGCGTCGGAGCCCGTGGTCGAAACGAGTTCAAACTCGGATGCTTCGGAGGCGGACAATGCATCGCAAGAGGACACGACCCCCCAAGCCCAGGCAACCGAAGCCCAGGCAACCGAAGAGCCGGCAACGGAATCCGCCGTCGTGGCATCGATTCGCCATCCAAAGCCAAAGTCGGTTGCGATCAACAAGTTGGTCAAAGAATGGCAGATTGGGCGCAATCGCGCGCACCAGATCGTCAGTTGGCTCTGTGATCCGTTCGGGGAAGCAAACGCAAGTGGCAGCGCGCACACCGTGATGACGCGGATGCCGGTGCTTTCTGACCTGAAGCAAGGCGACCAGGTGATTGGTGTGGTCGTCGGCGTCATGCCGTTTGGCGTGTTCGTGGAACTCTCGCCCGAATGCAGCGGTTTGATACACGTCAGCAAGATATCGGATCGCTACGTGGAGGATCTCCACGAGGCCGTTCAAGTTGGTGATGTTGTCAGCAGTTGGGTGACCGGCATCGACAACAAGCGTCGGCGCGTTGCCTTGAGCGTGCTCTCCCCAGAGCGTGAAGCGGAGCTGGAAGCTCAGAAGGCTGCCCAGCGTGGACATCGCGGTCGAGGTGGTCCTCGCGGCGGCAATCGCAACGAGGGGGCAGCGCGGGGACGTGCGCAGCGTGGTGATGGCTCAAGAGCAGGCGCAAGCAGTGGAAGTCAAGAGTCAAGCCAACGGCAAGGAGGCGCACGTTCTGGCAAGACCAGTGCAAGTCGGTCGGGTTCAGGCGGAAACCGGGGTGGAAAACCAGGCGGTCGACCCGAGGGTCGACGTGATGGGGGCAGCCGCGGCGCCGGTGGGGGACGGCGCCGTGATGGACGCCCGCGGCGGGGTGGTGAGCGACCGGTGGAGTCGTATTCCGTGGTCGGCAAAGAGGTGGATGCACCGAAGTTGACCGAGGCGATGCAGAAAGGCGACGAGCCCATTCGTTCCTTTGGTGCCCTCATGGAGTTGTACACCCAGGAACGTAGCGAGCCGCCGGCAAAAGTAGTCCCCTCAGCCGCCGATGCGAAGAACGCGGAGCCCGAAGTGGAGGCTGTACCCCGGATTCAAGAAACGTCGCCGGTGACCGAGCCGGACGCCACGACCGCTGAGACACCCGTGGACGCAGCCACTTCTTCGACGAGTGACAAAACGCCAACGCAGGAGACGGGTGGCGAGGCAACCAGCGAGGAACCGACGTCGTGAGTGATGACTTTGAGGATCGTCTGAAGTCGGCCATTGACCGGGGGCGATCCCGCGGGCAGGTGAAGGCCTCACAGCAGGCCGCAGCACGTCTCAGTGAAGAAGAGTTGAAACGGTTGCATACGTCTTATCGTTTGAGCTTATCGGAACGAATCGACAAGGCGGTCAAAGGGGTTTCGGATCACTTCCCAGGGTTTCGAGATGAGTCGATTTTTGGTGAAGAGGGTTGGGGCACGGCGTGTTACCGGGATGATCTTCGGCTGAATGACGGTCGCCGCCAGAATCTCTATAGTCGGCTGGAGATGGCGATTCGACCTCACAGCGACTTGGGCGTGCTCGACCTCAAGGGCAAAGGGACGGTGATGAACCGCGAGATCTTCAATCGTTCGTACTACCGCAAGGTGGAGGAAGTGGACGCGGAGGAATTCGAACGCCTGATTGACACCTGGGCGATCGAGTTTGCAGAGAATTACGCAGCCAAGTCGAATTAGGTCGTTATCGAGCGATGGCGTTTGCACACAACGATTGACGGTCGATTACGTCAGGCTGATGCTCCAGGAGTTGAGTTTGCCCGTGTCTCGCCGAAGTCGGTCGGCGACATGCAGTTTCCAGGTGCCCTGCCCTTCCACGCCACCCGATGCCAAGGTCGCCAGCTCAGGACTGTTGGTTGTGTCATAGCTCCGGATCAGATGGTCGGCACCTCCGCCCTGCCGGACGCGATGAAGTTCGGCGGTGAAGCCTTGTGGACTGACCAGCGTGACGGCCAAATCACCGCGATAGGTGTGCGTGATGTTCACATCCACTTGAATGTCTTGAACAGCTCCCGGACTCGCAATATCGATCGAACTGACAACGCCTTGCGGAAGATTGTCGGGAATGGCGAGACCGGGCGACGCGGTACCCTCTCGCTCCCCCGAACTCGGGCCCAATAGGGCCCGGGCGCGTGTCACGGCTCTTCGCGCGTTGACCTTCCCGCTGCCAAAGAACAGTGAGTGACCGCTGTCAAAGTCACCCGTGAAACCTTGCAAGTTGGGATCGTTCGGCAAATCGGGGACCAACTCCAAGTCCCTGTCTGCCGTCGCGGTCAAGATACTCCGAACCTCATCCGCGCTGAGCTCTGGGTTCACGGACAGCATCAGGCCAACAACGCCACTGACCACCGGCGACGCGCCACTCGTGCCGCCGAAGTCGTCCGTGTTAGCTCTGAAATCTCTTCGGTGAACCCTGGGTCAAAGATTGAAAAAGGGAGAGGTGGAAATCCAAAGCTGCAGTTCAAGACATCCGCGTGACGGGAAGCAAACTGGAACTCCCGGAGAGTCTGCTGCTGATCAAGCGGTCCGAAGTCGATCCGAAGTGGCAGCACGGTGCATCTTGGCGCGACGCCAACCATCGCGGATCCTTGGCTCCCAGCGGCGATGCTTGCGACCGGTGTGCCATGAAAGTCACCTGGACCTGGATTGGGATCGTCATCTCCGTCTGCAAAGTCATGTCCATTCCTGTCAAAGGTCTTGCCCGCAAAAGCGGGGTGCCCCAGATCAACGCCATCATCCATCACTCCGATGACGATCCCTGGATCACCCATCGTGATCTGCCAAGCCTCGGGTGCCTCGATGTCGGAGCGAGGATCCACGTCGGGATGACGAATCAAGTCAGCGCTCAAGTACCACTGTTCGCGAAATAAGACACTCGCAGACGACAAGGGAGTCTGGTGTCGATTAGGTTTCACCATTAATTGTGGCGAGCAATATTCAACATCATCAAGTTCGTCGATCATGTTCGCGGTTTTGATCGGGTTGCGACCCGTCGCGTTCGTGACTTTCAAAATGTGAGTCGAGACCATCATCCCGACCTCGACCAATTGATGCTCCTCCTTGATTTTCTGAAGCGTTTCTGCCGTTCCGGTGCGCACAAAGATTCGATCGTTGATCGTGAACTCTTGCTTCGAATCCTTTTCCACGTAGACATGATGCGCCACATTCCTCTTCCGGACTTCCTCCATCACTTTGTTTCGTCCGGCTCTGGACTTGGCCGTGGAGCGGGAGTAGTTAGCCGAGATATCCTCCACGCTGAGATCCAACGCGGAACCATCGAGGGAGTCGGCGGTGGCATGAATCGAAAAGTCGGTCGGGTGCTCTTCCAACTCAATGCGAATGCCATTGACGGTGCAGTAGTTGCCGTAGTTTTTCTTTGCCATGACCTTACCGCTGGATCGTGATTGAGATTGCGAGCAGAAACCTGATCCGATCAGAGCCCATGGTTGGAAGAACCCGGGCAGATCAAGATCGTTGCATGGAGGGGTTGCAGATTAACCCCTTGAGGGGAGTTTCACAACTGAGAGAGGATGGTCCAGGAGCCCGTGATCAGCATTGCCGACGCGGACAGCCACAGCATCGCGTCCCAGAATCGACCGGGGCGTAGATAGGCCTCGCATCGGACGTAGCGGAAGTAAAGTGCGGCGCCCGCCAGCATCGGCAGCATGATTCCTTGGGCAACACCACTGAGCAGTACTAACTTGGCTGGTTGCGGGAAAAAGAGGTAGATGCAGAGCGCGAGGATCGGAAAGAAACCGCTGAGTCCGCGAATCCACTTCTGACGCGTGGATTCACTGGCGTCGATCAGCCCGACAACACGCATGGCGTCCGAGAAGACGCGGGCATGGCTGGCGCAGGCGACGAAGAACGTGGAGTAGAGCACGGCGAACGCGCCGAATAGAAACAGAGCCGCCGCCCAGTTTGAAAACACGGGGACAAACATGACTGCCAGCGTTCGAACCATCTCCGACTTTTCCGGGTTGAGACCAACCCGATGCAGAACGGCCGCGCCGAGCAAATAAAACGCGATCGTCGCAAAGGTATAGACCAGCATCGCACCCCACGCGTCAATCTGCATGACCCGGAGCCACCCGGAGGCGCGCCGTTTCCAAGCATCGGAGCCGTCGTTTGGGCCCGTGAACTTGGCGTAGCCTTTTTCAAGGCACCAGTAGGGATAAACCACCAGCTCGGCCGCGCCCACACCAATGATTCCAAAGGTGGCCAAGGCAGTGGCGATGGCGGTTCCGGCGGTGCCCTGCCCTGCCGGGAGGCTTCCCTTCAAACCGCTCCAAAACTCGGTCACCGTGACGCGGTAGTCCACTTCGCCCTGCAGCAAAACCAAGTTGAGAACTGTGAGCACCGTGAAAGACCCAACCAGAACGGTCGAAAACGACTGGATCATTCGATAGCGACCGAAGAATAAGATCACGCTGGTCACAATGGCGATCAACGTTGCCCAGACGCGTGTGTCAATCGGCGGCGTCTTTGAGAGGGTTTCCCATTTGGAGGCGACCGCCGAAGCTTCGGTCGATGGCGTGGGACGGATTGAGGACGGTTCCGCAGGATCCGCTTGTCTTTGAAACGCTTCGAAGGCCTGACGCTGCCGCGCGTCTGCCACTTCGTTGTACTCCTGCCCGGCACGGGTGATTGGAAGGGTGATTGAAAGGGCTTGACCGACACCGCCCACAATGCCGCCTTGTTGACTGATGCTCGCCAACCACATCAGGACCCAATACCAAACGAGCCAATTCCCTCGGCGTACGATGCGTGGTCCGGGGACTTCGTCCATCGCCTGCAAGGTGGTCTTGCCGCTTGTGATCGTGTAACGCCCCAGTTCGATCTGGGTGAACACCTTCACGACGCATCCAAGCAGGATCAGCCACAGCAGAACGAAGCCGGCTTCGGCCCCCGTTTTTGTGGTGGCGATCAATTCTCCGCTACCGACGATGGATCCGGCGACGATGAGCCCGGGCCCGACGCTGCGGAGCATCGAAAACCAATGGGTCGGTGGCTCCGTGATCGCATCCGATGACGCTTTTGGCAACGACGCATCGGCGACTTCGCGTTCTGGCTGATTTGACATCCCAGAAGTTTAATGCAATCAGCTCGAGCTCGTGGGAAGCTTGCTTATCTTGATGGGTTTGCAAACAAGCTGTTTATCACAAACCACCCTCGCGCACTTTCGGCAGATGAAACGCCCATTGGCGGCTTGTTTCACAAGCAACGGCAGAGACTTCTCGAGCATCTCACGCTTCCACTTGCAGATACTCTTGGACGGCAACGCGTGCGAGGTCGGATCGACGTTGGGGAGCATCACGCGAGAAATCTCATCACGAGGCTGAGCAGGTCGCGAATGGTCCTGTCAGCGTGACGTTCCTCATTCGCGGTTCATCAATGATCGTAATCAATGATTTCCCGGCCATCGATGGATCCGCTCGCATGATGCAGCTTCAAGTCCTGGGTGAAGGTCATCAAGCGGACCGCGCCGTCGACGAACGCAACGTTCCAACCCGCGAAGTGGGCGCTGCCAAAGTCATGGCAAGACAAACAACTGCGAGGTTCATCTTGAAAGGGTTGTCTTGCCGCATAGCGAACATACGAGTGCGTCGTCGCACGCGAGCCCGTGTGACCTGCGATGGGTGACCGGTCTCCGAAATCGTCACCGGTCTCATACTTCAGGGAATCCATCGCCTTTTCGCCGACCAGGTAGGTATGGCTGAGCCCATCGAAAATCCGTGCAAAGGGTGTTCGCTTTCCCAGTTGCCAAGCGCCTTCATCCTTGATGTGAATCAGGCGATCGTCGTGGGGATCTTCTTCCGCAGAGCCGCCGCAGATCGCGTAATCCGTTCGGCCACCTCGCGAGCCGTAGCGGCCCGAGAACGGTTCGACCAAGGGGTAAGGATTCGGGTCTCTCCGGGTTGGGCAGTGAAACGTCGCCACCGGCGCTCGGACATGCTGGATCACGCGGTCATTTGGCGTGATCGTCGGATCCGCACCGAACTCTGCTAGCGGCGGCGCCAGATCCGCTTGCTCCATATAGAGCATCACCTGGGTCATCCAGTTTCCCCCCGCCAGATCGGGTTGCTCCCAAGAATCACCCTGAAAATCAACGAAGAAGGGCGGACGCTCGCCCGAATAGCCGGGCAGGGTTCGAAAGACACTTTCGTAATTCTGACTCGCCAGAGCGATCTGGCGAAGATGGTTTCGACATTGCGTCAAACGAGCCGCTTCGCGAATGGCCTGCACACCTGGCAACAGAAGCGCGATCAGAATGCCAATGATGGCGAGCACCACCAGCAGCTCGATCAGGGTAAAGGCGGACCGTTTGGTTTGCACAGCAGCACCTGTGTCGAAGACGAAGAGGTGCGTAGCGTAGCAGCTTTGTCGCGAACCACCAAAGAAGTGTTCCTGGTCGCATTCGCCTAGGGTACCAGACTGGAAGCGATGGCCTGCAAAGAGCTACCCAGTCGTTGCAGCCGTTAGGGTCGTGCATCGCATCCCGGCGCGAACCCGTTGTTGGGATCATGCTTTACCCGGTTCACCCAACTCAGTGGGCGGTCCAGCGTGCCGGCTTTGTCATCACGGAGGGCGGTTTTCCGGCGCGATAGCCCTGCCGACTGGCGGTCGGGGTGGCTATCCTTGAACGACCGGACTCCCGTCGGAAAAACGCAGATCCTCGCTCTGATTAGCAGACCCATGTCACGATTTGACCTGCCCTTTGATAGGGAAACCATCCGCAGCATCACGGAAGACCATCCCACGCCGTTTGTCCTCTACGATGTGGCCGGGATTCGCCAACGGGTCCACGATCTGATGGACGCGTTTTCATGGAACGCCGGGTTTCAGCAGTATTTTGCGGTAAAGGCCACTCCCAACCCGCACGTGGTTGCCCTTCTGGCCGAAAGCGGTTGTGGGGCCGACTGCAGCAGCATGGCTGAGCTCATCACATGCGATCGCCTCGGGATTGGCGGTGCGGACGTCATGTTCACTTCCAACAACACGACCGTGGATGAGTTCGAGGCTGCTGTTCGTTTGGGTGCGATTGTGAATCTGGATCACCCCAACCATATCCCGCAGCTTGCAGAGCTGTCGTCGTTGCCAGAGGTCGTTTCGTTCCGTTTCAACCCGGGTCCCGAACGCGAAGGCAACGTGATCATCGGTGACCCCAAAGAAGCCAAGTTTGGTTGCACACGCGAGCAGATCTTGGAAGGCTATTCACGCTGTCGAGATCTTGGCATCGAGCGATTTGGCTTGCATGCCATGGTCGTGTCGAACGAATTGAACGTCGATGCGCTCCTGGATACGGCACAGATGCTATTCGAACTGGCGATTCAGATCCGGGACGCAACTGGCGTCAGTGTGGAGTGCATCAACCTGGGAGGTGGTATCGGCGTGCCTTATCGCCCGGATCAAGATGAGATCGACCTGAGCGAGTTTGGCGCCGGCGTGGAACGCCTGTACCAGCAGATGCTGGTTCCCGCTGGTTTGGACGGCCTCAAAATCTTGATGGAGAACGGGCGGGCGATCACCGGTCCCTACGGCTATCTGGTCTCCAAGGTGATCAACCAGAAAACCACGTACAAGAATTACGTGGGTTTGGACGCTTGTATGAGCAATCTGATGCGTCCCGGGATGTATGGCGCGTATCACCATATCTCGGTCTTGGGACGCGAGAACGCAGCCGCAGAGCAAACGGTGGATGTGGTCGGTTCACTCTGTGAGAATAACGACAAGTTTGCGATTGATCGCGAATTGCCTGCGACCCAGATCGGTGACATTGTCGTCATCCATGACGCCGGGGCTCACGGTCATTCGATGGGCTTTCAATACAATGGTCGCCTGCGGTCCGCTGAGTTCCTTCTGGAAGAAGACGGTCATGTGCGTCAGATTCGGCGTGCGGAAACCTTCGAGGATTACTTTGCAACCGTCGACTTTCAAACCGTTCGGCTTCCTCAAGCAACGAGCCATTAGCCCGGATACTGCATCGGAACGATCGATTCTAAATCGAAGTTCCAGAACTCACTGGGTTGACGCGATCAAATTGCAATGAAAGTCTGCCTATCAGCCGAATCGCCTTAGCGACCGGTTACCACACGATTTCAAGCGTATTCGCAGAACCGTGAGCTAAAGCTTCAGCTGATCCAATACCCTGGAGAGGCGTTTCCGAGATGGCTGTCACCTGCCCCACGTCCCCGCAGCGACGTTAAACTGAGGTCATGATCACGCTCCAGGGTTTTGGCAAAGACTACGGCGACTTCACGGCCGTCCAGAGCATCGACTTGCACATCGCGGCTGGTGAGACCTTTGGCTTCATTGGTCCCAATGGTGCGGGCAAGTCGACGACGATTCGTTTCTTGGCGACGCTGCTGCGAGCGACTCGCGGTTCGGGCGAAGTGGCGGGTCACGATGTCATGGCCGATCCCTTGGCCGTGCGCCGAAGCATTGGCTACATGCCGGACAACTTTGGCGTCTACGACGGCATGCGTGTCTGGGAGTTCCTCGACTTCTTTGCGGTCGCCTACGGGATCGAACGAAGTGCGCGAGGTGGCATCATCGACAACGTCCTGGAGTTGCTCGATCTCACGCACAAACGTGACGACTTCGTCAACGGACTGTCTCGCGGCATGAAGCAGCGCCTCTGCCTCGCAAAAACCTTGGTTCACGATCCTCCCGTCTTGATCTTGGACGAGCCCGCCAGTGGTTTGGACCCGCGAGCGCGGGTGGAAGTGAAAGCGTTGCTCAAGGAGCTCCGGAACATGGGCAAGACGATTCTGATCAGCAGTCACATTTTGACGGAGCTGGCCGATTGTTGTTCGTCCATAGGGATTATTGAACGAGGCCAGCTGTTGATGACCGGTCCAATCGATTCGGTCTACAAGAAGATTCGTCGGAATCGGATCGTGGAGATCAGCTTCGTTGAGAATGAAGAGGCGGGAATTACGATCTTACGAAGCAGTCCTGCGTTGCGAGACCTGGAGATTCGACCGGATCGCGTCATTGCGGAGCTTGAGACGGACGACACGGGACTGGCTGAATTACTCGATTACCTCATTGCCCAGGGGGTGCGAATGCGGTCCTACCACGATCGAGACCCCACACTCGAGGACGTGTTCATGAGCGTGACCCAGGGCTTGGTAAGTTGACCCATTTGTCTCCCATTGCTTCATCCACATTTGATTCTAG
This sequence comes from Planctomycetota bacterium, assembly GCA_039189905.1. Lineage (GTDB taxonomy): Bacteria > Planctomycetota > Planctomycetia > Pirellulales > Pirellulaceae > Rhodopirellula. Next base: position 5,880 of record JBCCYK010000002.1, on the reverse strand, counting down.
GGTTGCAGTGTTCGTAGCTCGGCTCTCCGAGCCGAGTCTTCACGGCTCGGAGACCCGTGCTACAAAGAGACCAACCCCAGCTTTAAACAGAGACGAAGCATTAGGATGATAATCCGACCACATGATGCTTCGTTTAGCCTTCCCAGTTCCATCAGGCAATCGAGCGTTCGAGTGATGCAGCGAATTCACTTCTCAGTTGTCTTGTTGGTCATGGTGCGATTGGTTGCGCAGCAGCCGTCGTTCGTCTGCCGGGCAGACGAAGCCACCACGATTGACTTCAATCGCGACATTCGTCCGATTCTCTCCGGTCACTGCTTCGCATGTCATGGTCCGGATGAGCATGATCGCCAGGCCGATGTTCGTCTCGACACAGCAGACGGCATCGCGGATTGGGTGGTTCCGGGCGACATCGACGGCAGTGATCTGTGGATGCGGATGACATCGGATGACCCGGATGTGTTGATGCCTCCTCCGGAGCACCACAAGCCTCTCTCAGCAGAGCAGCTGAGTCTCATTCGGGTGTGGATCGCCGAGGGAGCCCCCTACGCGAGTCACTGGGCATTCAATTCGATTGACCAACAGCACGTTGCACCGGATGCGGCACTTCCTGCGCAGTTGATCGATGACATGCTCGTGCGGCATCTCGCTTCGGTTGGTTTGGATGCCAATGGCTTCGAACAGCCCGATAAGCGAATCCGGCGATTGCACCTGAGTCTGACAGGATTGCCACCATCGGTGGAGCAAGTGGATGCGTTTGTTGCGAGTCCAACAAGGGAGGCCTATGAGGCCGCCGTCGATGAGTTGTTGGCATCACCCGCCTTTGGTGAGCACTGGGCACGATATTGGTTGGACTTGGTTCGTTACGGCGATACACACGGCCTGCACTTGGATAATTATCGGGAAATGTGGCCGTATCGAGACTGGGTGATCCAAGCCATCAACGAGAACATGCCCTTTGATGCCTTCATTCGCACGCAATTGGCAGGTGACTTACTCGATAGCCCCCAGCAGTCGGACCTCATCGCCAGCGGGTTCAATCGACTCAACGTGACGACGAGTGAGGGCGGGTCGATCTATGACGAGGTGTTTGCTCGCAACGTGATCGATCGAACCGACGCCTTTGGAACGATCTTTCTCGGTTTGACCACCGGTTGTGCGGTGTGCCATGACCACAAGTTTGACCCGATAACACAGCGCGACTACTACGGCTTGTCTGCCTTTTTTAACTCGCTCGATGGTCGGGCGCTGGACGGCAATAAGAAAGATCATCCCCCCGTCGTTCCGGTCCCATCCCAAGAGCAAGCAGAGCTGCTACAGCAGGCGAACGACGAAATCAAACACCTGACCGCGGAGCTGAATGGCCCGATCGAATTGGTCGATGTGGATCAAGCCGTTTGGATGAAGAACCCGAATCGTGTTTCCGGTTCGTTGCCAGTGATGGTTGAACTGAGCCATGTGGCGATCACCGGAGACGCGACCACGCGCATTGTGGCCTCCTCGGATGACCCGGGCGAAGAATTCGCGGAGCTCAGCGTTGGTCAGGACGCAAAAGTGGACCACATCATTGAAATGATGGTTCCGCCCGGGGCTTGGCGTTCCGTGATTCTGGATGCTCTTGTGGATCCGAAGAACAAGCGAGTTGGAACAGCCTCCAATGGGAATGTCGTCTTGTCCGAGGTCGTCTTCGAAGTCAAACGGGGTGACGCGCCATGGTCCAAGCTGGACGTCGAAAGTGCGGTCGCGGATCGCAATCAGGATGACGGGTCTTTCCATATTCGAAATGCGATCGATGGCAAATTGGATGACAAAACGGGTTGGGCTGTCGGTGGACACCAAGCGGATGGCGGTCGCACGGGCGTCTTTGTGATTCCTGAGCTTGAAGTAGACGGGGCGGGACGCGTGACGTTGCGAGCGACGCTGCGTTACCAGTCGGTTTACGCACAGCACTTCTTTCGGAAAGTGCGGTTCTCAATCAGTCAGAAGGCCTGGACTACCGTTCCCTCAGCGACCATCCATTATGGCGAGGTTCATTTGGTTGGCCCCGTGGACCCGAATGCGGAGTCGGTCGACGACGAGGAGCCGGATCGTGAGACGCCTGCTTTCGAGGAACGGGTTCTCTCGCGTGATGGTGGCAAATTCGATCCGGAAGCCGAATTTGAGTGGGCCGGTCGTCTCTATCGCTGGCAAAAACGAGGTGACGTGTTGCCGCTGATATCCAACACGGTCCCTTCTCTGGGGCAATCAAGTGCCGTGGTGCTCCACCAGCAAATCGATTCGTCCTCAGCAGTCACGGCGGACTTGGTGTTCGGTGCATCGGGGGAATATGTCGTCAACCTTAACGGGAAGGAACTGGGACGAGCCAAGGCCAGAGCACACCAGCCGCTATCCAAGCGATACCCGATGAACCTCAAGCCCGGTGCGAACCATCTTTTCGTGATGCTAACGCAGACGACTGAAAAAGCTCAGGTGTCATTTGCCGTTGCCACGCGGAACAGCCGCTATTCGAAACGAGTGGTGGACCGGCTGAACGTGGATGAACTGAGTCCGCGTGATCAGAAGACAATTCGCCGATTCTATCGAGAGGTGGTTTGTGAGCTTCCTGAGTACCAGTCGCTGGTTGATATGAAGAAGGGCGCGGAGAAACTGCGCGACAAGCTCAACACCGAGATCCCCACCACCTTGGTGTGGAAGGAGACGAAGGAGCCGCGAAAGGCCTACATCCTCAATCGAGGGCAGTACGATCAACCTGGCGAGGAAGTCACTCGCAGCGTTCCCGATTTCTTACCACCGTTTTCGGAAGAGCTTCCTCGAAACCGTCTCGGGTTGGCCGCTTGGTTGGTCGATCCTCAGCATCCGCTGACGGCGCGCGTCGCGGTCAATCGCTTCTGGCAGCAACTCTTCGGTCGTGGATTGGTGGAGACAAGCGAGGATTTTGGCAGCCAAGGCACTCCACCGACACATCCCGAGTTGCTGGATGCCCTGGCGGGCGGTTTCGTCGCGTCCGGGTGGGATGTGAAAGCCACGGTCAAGCAACTTGTCATGACGGAAGCATTTCAACGCGATGCCTCCCAATCCGACCGCAAGCGGGCGATCGACCCACGGAATCAATGGTTGGCACGCGGACCCCGATTTCGAATGGATGCGGAGGTCCTAAGGGATCAGGCCTTGGCGCTCAGCGGCTTGCTGATCGAAAAACGGGGTGGTCCGAGTGTCAAACCGCCTCAGCCCGATGGGCTTTGGTACGCCGTCGGATACACGCGGAGCAACACGGCCCGTTTCGTGGCGGATATCGGTGACAAAGTCTATCGGCGGAGTCTCTACACGTTTTGGAAACGGACAAGTCCTCCTGCTGTGATGGCCACCATGGACGCGCCGAGCCGCGAGAATTGCACGGCACGTCGCGAACGCACGAACACACCGCTACAAGCCCTGTTGATGATGAACGAACCTCAGATGCTTGAGGCGTCGCGAGGCCTCGCCAAGCAGACACTCCAACAAGACGAGTCGAGCCGCGCTCATTGGCTCTTCCGACAAGTCCTGCGGCGGGAGCCAAGTGACAATGAACACGAAGTGGTGCGTTCCCTTGCCACGGACCTGCAGACTCACTATGCGAATCTGCCCGAGGCGACGTCCGAATTGGTGCAACAAACGGAGCCTCCCTTGGCGGCATGGACCGTTGTTGCCAGCACACTCTTGAACCTAGACGAAGTGGTCAACCAATGAATGCGGCGATGCTTCCCTATGAGTGCCAACAGTATCGGACTCATCTCACGCGGCGTGGATTGCTCAGCGGTTTGACAGGGACCTTGGGCGCGACTGCGGTGGCCGGCTTGCAGGTGGGTGACGTGAAGGCATCCGGTGTTGAGGGTGACTCGGAACCGCCACATCATCCGCCGGCCGCGAAACGGGCGATCTACTTGTTCATGTCAGGTGCACCGAGCCAATTGGACATGTTTGACCACAAGCCCAAGATGGCGGATTGGTTCGACAAGGATCTTCCCGATTCCATTCGGCAGGGGCAGCGGCTGACAACGATGACCAGCCAGCAGAAGCGGTTTCCCATCGCACCGAGCATCTACGAGTTTTCCCCGCACGGTGAGGCGGGAACGATGTTTAGCGAGCTGATTCCCCACATGGCGAACAAGGCGGATGAATTCGCCTTGATTCGTTCCATGTACACCGAGGCGATCAATCATGACCCTGCGATCACCTACATCTGCACGGGCGATCAGTTGCCAGGCAAGGCTTCGCTGGGAGCCTGGCTGAGTTACGGCTTGGGAACGGAGAACGAGGACCTGCCCGCGTTCTTGGTCATGACCGCTTCGTGGACGGGTCGCAAGGAAGCTCAGGCGCTCTACAACCGACTGTGGGGAAGCGGGTTTCTGCCGAGCAAGTATCAAGGTGTTGCCCTGCGGAGCGCCGGTGATGCGGTTCTGTATCTCAGCAATCCCAATGGCATCGATTCAGCGGTGCGACGCCGCATGTTGGATAGCATGGCGGAGCTCAACCAGTCTGCGCTCACGCGTTACAACGATCCGGAGACGGAAGCCCGCATCGCGCAGTATGAAATGGCGTTTCGCATGCAAACCAGCGTTCCGGAGTTGGCTGACATTTCAGACGAGCCGCAGCATGTTCTGGACTTGTACGGTCCAGATGTGACCAAGCCGGGCACGTTTGCCAATTGTTGCTTGATGTCGCGACGGATGGCGGAACGGGGTGTACGCTTCACCCAGATCTTTCATCGCGGATGGGATCAACACGGCTCTCTCCCCAAGGACTTGCCCAATCAGTGTCGTGATGTTGACCATCCTTCTGCCGGCCTGCTGACGGACTTGAAACAGCGGGGTTTGCTGGAGGACACGTTGGTCGTTTGGGGCGGTGAGTTTGGACGAACGGTTTATTGTCAGGGTGGTTTGACCAAGACGAACTACGGTCGCGATCACCATCCCAAGTGTTTCTCCATCTGGCTGGCCGGAGCCGGGATCAAAGGGGGAACGGTTTTGGGTGAAACCGATGACTTCAGTTACAACGTGTTGTCAGATCCCGTTCACATTCGCGATTTGAATGCCACGATCCTGCACCAACTTGGCATCGACCACGAACGCTTCACGTATCCGTTCCAGGGGCTCGATCAGCGTCTCACCGGTGTGGAACCCAGCCGAGTGGTGACCGAAATCCTGAGTTGAGCATGGACCTCAACCCTTCGGATCATGCGACGCAGCTTGAGCGGCTCAAACGCGTCCGCCGACTCGCACGTCTGATGGACGCCTCGTTCCGCATCCCACTGACTTCCATCCGGTTCGGTGCCGATTCTCTGATTGGCTTACTGCCGGGCGTTGGCGATGCCGTGAGCAGCGTCATTTCACTGGTCATCATCTGGGAGGCCCTGCAGGCCCGAGTGCCGTTCCATGTGCTCTTGCGAATGGTGTTCAACGTGGTGTTGGACTTCCTCGGGGGCAGCATTCCCATTGTCGGAGATATCTTCGATGTGCTTTATCGCGCAAACATGCGCAACGCGGCCTTGATTGAAGAGCACGCGGCACTGACGGATGATCAGTTAGCTCGCGAGCTTCCGCTGCTCTCCTCGCCGGGAATGGAAGCCACTGCAACGGACATCGAGTGATTCTCAAAAGCGCGATGTGGCTACCGCACTTGAACTGCTTCTCCCCTGAGTTCCTTCGTGCGTCGACGGAGCGCCATTACAAGGCTAGACTGCCTGTCTCGGTGACGAATCACTTCCGCATTGCCTTCAAGACAACGAATTGAAACCATGTTCTCAGCACGAGCGGCACTTATCGGCGCCACTGGCAATTTCACAGGACTTATCTTGAGCTTCTCGGGCAACCTCCAATGCTTGTTGATGAAAATCCAAAGCTTGTT
>JBCCYK010000001.1:0-95095 GCA_039189905.1 Planctomycetota bacterium | reverse complement strand
GCAAGCTCTTAAATCGCTGCGATCAGGAAAATCAAAAGTGGTTGTAATCTCTAATAACTGTCCGCCTCTAAGAAAATCAGAGCTTGAATATTACGCTATGCTTTCAAAGACAGATGTGTAAAACGGACACTTCGTCTGAACCCGCGTCTTGTGTTGTGAACTGGCAACAATGGTCACCATCGAGCCGACAGCTACTCAGATGCACCGGCTGGCCAAGCGCCTCGGACAGCATCTGCTCTTCCAAACGGCACATGGACCGATCATCCGAGGTATCCGTGAGACTGGGGTAGGGACACGAACCAATATCCAGCACCGGCAAGCCACTTTCGTTGTCCATCGCAGCCGGGATTTCGTGTTGCTGCAGCACGGAGGTCAACTGCCGCATTCGCTTGGCAACATCGTGATGTTCCGGATCGGTTTCAGCGCGCCCAGCCAAATGGCCGGCGAACTGGCGGCCCAGCCGCTGAGCGACGCGTCCGATCAGCCGATCGCGAACCTCGGACTCGGGCAGCGAAACGATCTCCACCCACATCGCCTCAGCCAAATCCGTCGCGTCGGCACCGACATGACGATAACCCTGCGAAGTCAACAAGTAGCGAAATGTGGGACGTCCCCGGCCAGCCGAGTGCTTCTGACGCTCGATCAGACCCCGCTCCAGGAGTCGTTCGACCCGCTGACGCACGGCAGTCGCCGTCACCTCCAACTCATGCATCAGGTCATCAATCGTTTTCAGATCTCCCCCGCGAAGGCAGAGCAGCAAATCTCGATCAACGCTTCGGAGGGAATCCATAACGCAGTGAGGCTTGGAGGGGACCAGAAACGGAGCGGAGCACGACGCAGACGAAAGAAGTATTGTCGTTTCGGCAATTTTGACAAGTCAAATTGCTAAAATTAATCTGCGGCGGTAAGTTTTGGGGCGCTCCACTCCGTTTAAGGGTGATTCGTGGGTACGATTCTCCCGCGTAGGCGTGTTCCGCGTTGAGGCTTGCTTGACGCGCAGGATCGGATGGGGTGCACTCCTCCGCGTCCCCGGTTTCTTAATTTCCCTGTGATTTCTTGAATTTCGATGAAAGCAGTCGCTGTCCGTCCCGGCACGCCCAATAGCGTCCACCTGCAAGACATCCCCGAACCGCGCCTCGATCAGATCCCCGACGGGAGAGGGGTTCTGGTGAAGGTGCTGAAGGTTGGCGTGGATGCCACCGATCGGGAGATCAATGAGGCCCTTTATGGGAACGCTCCTGATGGCGATGATTATCTGGTCATCGGGCACGAGTGTTTTGGGATCGTGGAGGCGGTGGGTGACGCGGTCACGTCGGTCAAGCCGGGCGATTATGTGACCGCGACGGTTCGTCGTCCTGGCGGGTCGATTTACGATCTGATTGGGACCAACGACATGACGAGCGAGGAGACCTATTACGAGCGCGGGATCAATCTGCGGCATGGCTTCTTGACCGAGGCCTTCGTCGATGACGAGGAGTACATCGTGCGTGTGCCTCAGGGACTCCAGCACCTGCACGTTTTGCAGGAACCCATGAGCTGTGCTGCGAAAGCGGTCCACCAAGCGTTTGAAGCTCAGCGCCGCCTCAAGGTCTGGCGGCCCCGGTTGGCGTACGTGTTGGGTTCGGGGCAGATCGGCTTGCTGACCACACTGAACCTGCGGCTCAGGGGCCTGACCGTTTACACCTTGGCTCGTTCCCCGGGTCCACATCTCAAGTCGGAGATTGTCGAAGGCTTGGAGTCGACTTACGTCAGCACGGCGGAGACACCTTTGAAGGCCCTGGTTGCTGAGACGGGCAGGCCGGACTTGATCGTGGATGCCACGGGCAACAGTGACATGGCGTTTGAGTCCATGGAGTACCTGTCGCATAACGGCGTGTTGGTCTTGACCAGCATCACCGGTGGCGATCGGACGCGCGTTGTTCCCACGGACAAGATCAACATTGAGTGGGTGCTTGGCAACAAGCTCCTTGTTGGCAGCGTCAATGCCAACCGAACCCACTTTGAAATGGGAATTCGCGACTTGGCGCTTGGCGAAATGATGTACCCAGGTGTGCTTGAAAAGATCCTCACGTCTCCGGTGGAAGGTCTGGATCAGTACGCGGAGATGATGCGTCTGTTGGTCGAAGACAAAGATGCATTGAAGGTGTTTGTGAACGTGGCCGGACCATGATCCGAGCTAGAACGTGGCCTCTTTGACGCCGCGTGCTCCGGAGGGGAGTTGTCCGGTGACCAGGATGCTGTCGATCGGGTAGCGACCGGGCACGAAGCGTTGGTTGCTCTTGGTGGCAAAGGCCGCCTGGCGGACGACCAGCGTTCCTCCGGCGACTAACGGACTGTCTTGATAAAGGAAGTACTGTCCGTTCAGGTTGACGGTCACCTTGGCAATGTCATGGTCGGCTAGGCTTGTGACGACCACCACATCTTCTAGGATTTGAGCGTTGCCGTCCGCCGTTGGAAGCGGGATGCGATCGATGAGCACTTCCACTGGTAGGCCGTGTTCATGAGCCCGACCGGCGACAATCGCATAGATACTGAGCGAGGCGAGCGGAGTGAGGCACGCGAGCATCAGTGCCAGGAGAAGCCCCTTGGAGGACAGGCTTGGTGTCGGCGCGATGCTGCGTGGTGATTCGTCAACCTGCGGAGGCCGATCGATCGGAGTGTTGTTTGCGTGAGACGCTTCTGTTGACAAGTCTGTTCGCTGCTGAGCTTGTGATGGTGATTAGCGTGACTAAACCGGTAAGCCTTTGGCGAGTTTCGGCACCAGACAATCGATCTGCGGTAGACCACATATTCTCACGTGCCAAGGACAACCGAAGAGGATTTGTCTGAGCAACACGCGGTTCTAGCGTTGTCGGGATCGCACAAACGGCGGTTGCCACGAGGGAGCGAGCGAGGCGTCGTCCACATTCACCCCGGCTTCTGGACGTCCGAGATGATTCCAGAGCGGATGGTCTGGTAGCCACGGCAGATCGGAGACGGGCAGGAACTGCACGCGTCCATCCTCGTAAAGAACATTGATGCCGCGACCGTCGTGGGCGAGTGGACGTCGCGATGGTGTGCTTGGGATCCGGGTTGGTTCATCCGCTGCACGCAGTTGCACCGGAGCGATATCGCTCATGACGGCGAAATGCGAACGCGCCTGGTAGCGTGGCGAGGCATGGCTACCTCCGTCGGAGACACCGAGGGAGTACGTGAAATGACCTCCGGCGACACGCTGATAAAGTTGAAGTTGGTTGATCGCTTGGTGTGTATCGTCCAGGCTCAGATGATTGCGGATCCGCCCGGCCACTTCGTCAAGCATCGCCAAGGTGATCAACTCGGCCGCGTCGTCACCCACCTGAAAACCGTGTCGAGAAGCAAAGGCCGCTGGATCGACCGAAGGGCAGTGTGTCTGGGAAACCGATTGAAGAAGGCCCATGTTATGGAGGCGGGGTGCGTACACACCGGCGAAGGCACGCGGGCCCTGCGAATCCAAGGACGGCAGACGGGATTGCTCGTTTCGGGTGACATACTGCGTGAGCGCGGTGCCCAGCTCGGTCAGGCGATCCTGGCAAGCTTCACGTCGAGCGAGGAACCGACCTTCCGCCACGGTGGGGACCAGGATGGCGAGGACAACGGCTGCCGCGACGAGGCTGGCAAACCAGTCTCGCCACGAGCTGTTTCTCTGCCCGACCCGATCGGTCGCAGCTGATAGCGACACAAATGTGGCGTCCTCTCGATCGGACGCGAGGGTTTGCGGTGACCCTGGGACCTGGGCCGCATCCATAGCGGGCAAAGGCGGTAAATTTGCCAGCGTCTTGGAAACCAGGTCGCTCGGGGGCGGCGGATCCGCCTCACGCGTCTCCAGCGGACGGAGCAGCATCTCAAGATGTTCGAGCTCAGCCTGGCCCTCCGGGTTGTCGACCAACCATTCCTGGACCCGCCGCATCTCATGCGGTTCGAGGGCGCCCAGCAAATAGCCAATCAAATCTTCCCGCATTCGTCCAAACTCGGAGGGAGTCGGTGTCTTTCAGCTTCGTGACAGGATGATTCTACGATCGGCAGATGCAATCAGTTCGGCAGTCCCCAGTCTCGTGGACAGTCGCCGTGTTCTCCGAACGCGGGTCGCATGCAGCAGCCGAGCGATCGGCGCAGCTAGGGACTCGCTGAACTTCCTTGGATCTTGCACCAGCGGTGCCACGTTCGCTCACGGTTCTGGGGCCTCACTGAAATCGCGTGAGAATCGGTCGCTAACGCGATTCGGCTGATGGGCAATCGTCATTGCAACGCGATCGTGTAAATCGGCCTGCCGAGTGAGCCAGCCGACTAGGTTTGCTCTGGTTCGTCATGCGAGTCTTCCCAGAGGCCGTTGAGGCGGTTCACCGCGGCGTGGAGTCGACTTTTGACGGTGCCCACGGGGATACCCAAGATGTCCGCTGCCTCGCGGTACTTGAGTCCTCGGTAGTAGACGAGCTCAATGACCTGTTGCATGGGTTGACCGAGGGACGAGACGGCTTCGTGAACCCAGCGACCGTTCTCTTCTCGGGACGCGGCTGCGAGCGGATCGTCACAACTTCCCACGAGTTTCTCACTCCAACTGCCGCCACGCTCGTCGTCTTGATTGCTCGCCGTGCGGTCGAGGCTGACCATTCGGTGCCGCTTGTTGCGGCGCTGAACATCGATCGCTTGATTGGTCGCGATGGCATAGAGCCAGGGGCGAAAGCGTCGTTGGGAATCGAACTGGGTGCATTTGAGGTGAACTTGGAGAAAGGTCCCTTGAAACGCATCCTCCGCCATCTCCGCGCTGCCGATGTAACGCCGGAGATAAGCGTAAATCTCTCGCTCGTAACGCCGCATCAGCACTTCAAACAGAGCTCGGTCGCCCGATTCGCGATAACGAGCCAGGAGCGCCTCGTCGGTGGCCCCCGGTTCTTGGGCCAATGAGGCATCGAATGCCGGACGCGTCGCTGTTTCCGTCACGTTCTTGTCGAGAAGGCTCATGGTGGTATCGAAACGAGGAGAGGAGATGATTCGGTCCACGTGAATTCGATCGTCAAGGCGGCGTCAGTCGCGATCACCCCCGGTGCTGGCGGTGCTACAGAAGGACCCGCAGCCCAAGTCCTAATGCGCGTTTAGAGGATGTTATCCGCCTCCAGACGCCTGGAAAGGTCAATTATCTGGCTTTTCCGGGTTCTTCATCGGTGCTTTGCGACACCATTATGCGCGGCGTGCCGCTCGGGTCAAAAGTTGTGTTGTTGACGAGATCGGGCTATTTCCGGCCGGCATCGGCCCCTGGACGGCGTTCACCGGTCGCATTTTGTCGGCGATCCGCCCTGGAGCGATTGGTGGGATTGTTCGGGAATTGACGAATTTCGGAGGGGATCTTTGCCGATAAGTCCGCCTGGAGCGGGTGATCGAGGCGGTTATCTCGTTCCCTGTGAAGCTTCGAACCAGGACGACGTGTCCTGCTGAGAAGGTTCACTGCTCCAGAGCCGGGGGGTTCGGAGGGTCGAGAGCTTGGCCGCAGAGGCGACCGTGGAGATGACTTCGATGCGACAATTGATGAATTGGTGGGCGGATCGTTCGTGGGTGGGTGATCAACCAGCTGATCGCGGTTTTGACCGCATCAGCGGGGATCGGATCGCCACGGGCCGAGGCGGTGGCCACCGACGTCGCTTGTTGGCTTGTTTGCTGGGAAGCTTGGTCGCTGGAAGTGCTGTTGCCCCGGTCGACGCGGCCCCTCCGATGATGGCCCCTGCCCAGGTCGACTACGCCGCAAGTGGCTTTGCATTGCCGCCAGGAGCGACGCTGCCGACGAACACGCCTGCCGTGTTCCCAACGCCCGGCGGATACGCCGTCCAGGGTGGCATGCCGGCTGGTTTTGGAATGAATCATCCGCCGATCGGCTCAGCCCAAGGTGTGGTCCAGGCTGGCGGCTATCGGCCCACTGCCTTGCCGATGACGGCAGCGGTCACCGGCGCACCCTATACGGGCTCACCCTATCCCGGATCAGCCTATGTTGGCGGGGCGGTTCAACATCCGTCAGCTTCGTACGGGCAGGCAGCTCCCTACGGCGTCGTGCCGGTTGGTTTTCAAGGCGGCGTCCTGCGTGGGTATATGGCACAACCCTGTGATGCGATGGGAGCCTGCGAGTGCACGACTTGTGATGCCGCTTGCGATACCGATGGTTGTGAAGACGATTACAGCTGCGGATTCGAGGGCATCCTTCCAACCCTTGCGGGACTCGGTGGCGGCAACGCGGCGTATCGTGCTGGGAAGGCAACCGGCAGCTGCCTTGGACAAGGTGGGGTGCTGGGTTCCGTGGGCGACCCCTCCACGCGATCGCGGATCAATCGGAACTTGGCGGCTCTGTTTGATTGTATCCGCCCGTATTCCGAAGCCGGTCGCTGTGCACAACGGTGGTATGACGTTTCGGTCGGCTACATGGGTTTAACGCAGTCGATTGGCGGCGGCTTGGATAACTTCGTCCTCACCAACTTTGGAAACGCCCTCAACGCGGGTGTTGCCGATAACCCTGCTTTGACCGTGGGCGATGCCGAGGTCGACGACCTGGAATCGGGCGTTCGATTGTCACTTGCGGTGATCTTCGGTGTCGGTGGCAACCTTGAAATGACTTACATGGGCGGTTTCGATTGGGGTGGCTTTGCTTCTGTCCAACAAAATGGGACGCGATTGACGTCCTTTGCCAGTGATTTTGGGGATTTCCCGCCTAACGGGTTTGCCAACACGGAGGACCGGCAGTCGATCGCTGCGGATGCGGACTTCCATTCGTTGGAACTCAACTACCGGCGTCGAACGGTGGGTCCGAATTGCCGCTTTCAGGGGTCTTGGTTGGTGGGTCTGCGCTACCTCCGCTATGACAACGGATTTGACTACAACACATTCGAAACGGGTTCCGACATCCGTACGTTCAACCAAAACTTCGCCGCGGACAATAACTTGTTTGGTGCTCAAGTCGGTGGTGACTACTGGGTGAACATCATTCCGGGTCTCCATTTGGGTGTCGAAGGGAAGGTTGCTTGGTTGCAGAACGATTTTGACAGCCGAACACGGTTCTCAAACGCGGCCGCCGATATCGCGTTCGAGCGAGGTGAGCGGGACGGAACGGTGATGGGAGAACTCATTGCGTCGACGCTCTACCGAATCGACTACGCGTGGACGGCACGGGCCTCCTACAACCTGATCGTGATCGACGACGTGGTCACCACGAGTTACGACCGCGACACCACCTTCAATTTCATCCAGAACAACACGACGACCGCTCCCGGACTCGTTCAGGATGATGTGACGCTCCAAGGTTTCGAAGTCGGTCTCGAATACCTCTGGTGATTCGGTTGGTCACTCGCCAAGCCCGACTTGGGTCGGCTATCTTGGCGGGATGGACGCATTCACCGAGGGCCTGACAGAGGCCCAAGCTCAGGCGGTCCGCCACATTGACGGACCGCTTCTTATTTTGGCCGGGCCTGGCAGCGGCAAGACGCGGGTGGTGACGCACCGGATCGCGAACCTCTTGCACCACGGGATCGCGGGTCACCGCATCCTCGCGGTCACCTTCACCAACAAGGCCGCCGACGAGATGCGGTCTCGGCTGGACCAGTTGGTTCCCGGTCAGCAGGTTGCGATGGGAACGTTCCACAAGATCTGCGCCCGCTTGCTGCGGCAGCATGCGTCGATGGTGGGGCTGTCGGAGAACTATTCCATCTATGACACCGGGGATGCCAAACAGGCGCTGAAACGCGCGATCGCGTCGGCAGGTGTTTCGACCTCGCACATGTCGCCGGAACAGATCGCCGCATCGATTTCGCGCGCCAAGAATCGCTTGATTTCGCCCGAGATGATGCAGCAGTCGCAGCGTCGCGCCGGCGACACCGTTGCGGCGAAGGTCTACCCGGTTTACCAGCAGCAGTTGATGCAGGCCAATGCCGTCGACTTCGACGACCTCTTGATGCACGTCGCCTTGTTGTTGCGACAGAACCCGGACCTGCGAGCCGACCTGGATGCCCGGTTTCGCTACATCCTGGTGGACGAATATCAAGACACCAACCTGGCCCAGTACGCCATCGTCCGCGCCCTCTCGATCGACCACCCAAACCTGGCGGTGACGGGTGATTCGGATCAGTCGATTTATGGTTGGCGCGGGGCGGACCTGAACAACATTTTGGACTTCGAGAAGGATTATCCAAAAGTCAACGTGGTTCGACTGGAACAGAATTATCGCAGCACGCCCGAGATTCTGCGCGTTGCCGATCAGCTGATTCGTCACAACCGCTATCGCAAGAAGAAGGACTTGTTCACGGACAATGCGTCGGGCGACATGGTCGTGATGCACGAGTTTGAAAACGGTTATCGCGAAGCCGATGCGATTGCGGATGAGATCACATCGCAGCTCAACGCGGGTGCCGCTCGCGCTTCGGACTTTGCTGTTTTTTGTCGCATCAACGCTTTGACTCGGTCCGTGGAACACGCCCTGCGCGCTCGGATGATCCCCTACCAAATCATCAACGGGGTCGAGTTTTATCAACGGAAGGAGATCAAGGATCTGCTGGCATACCTCCACCTGATCAACAACCCCGCGCATGACGTGGCCTTTCAACGCGTCGTCAACACGCCCACGCGCGGGATTGGCGCGACAACCCTAAAGCGAATCGAGGCGTATGCAGACGCGAACGGGCTGACGTTGTTGCAGGCTGCGAAACAAGCCCGTGAGATCGATACTCTGAGCAAGCGTGCGGTGACGATGGTGGGCAAGTTCGTCAGCCTGTATGACGGGCTGTGTCGCAAGGCGACGGCGACCTTGGAAGACCTGCTCCGCTACGTGGTCGAGGAAACCGAGTACGAGCGGTTTCTTGAGAAGCACGCGCCCGACGAGCAGGATGCGGCGCCGATGGCAAACGTGGACGAGTTGATTTCTGCGGCGGTGGAATACGATCGGCGCCATCCCGATGACGGGTCGGTCGAGTCCTTCTTGGAGGAGGTGGCTCTGGTGAGCGACACGGATGCGTTTGAGAGTGAGACCGATCGTGTGACGCTGATGACCTTGCACGCGGCCAAGGGACTTGAGTTTCCCCGGGTCTTTGTCATCGGCTTGGAGGACGGGCTGCTGCCGCATCAACGCAGCAAGGAAACCGAACAGCAAATCGAGGAGGAACGACGACTGCTGTTTGTGGGCATCACCCGGGCTCAGAAATGGCTGCAGTTAAGTTACTGCAAGCAACGCAGTGTCCGTGGCGATCTGAGGCCCGCAGTGCCCAGTTTGTTCCTTCAAGAGTTGCCGCGGGATGAGATGCTCGTTGTGTCGGCTCAGCAGCGCAACGGCTACTTCGATGGGGATGCCTGGGCTGACTCCTACCCCGATTCATGGGATGCCATCGATGAATCTCCCGATGATTTGCCGTCCATTGATGTCGGTGAGGATCGGGTAGAAGAAGCTGCGTCGGACTACCGCGCGCCCCGCACGGCGGGTAAGGAAGCCTCTGAGGAACCCGAGCCAGCCGCCACGCCCGAGCCCTTGGCGATCATCCCGGAGGTTTATCAACGTCCGTCCAAAACGCCAGCGAAGCGACCCAGCGCTGCTATCCGTCAGGCCAAGTCAGGTCTCAAGACGGCCACAGAAGTCCTGGACGAGGGTTACACACCCTTGGGCGCGTTCCGGGAAGGCTGTGTTGTCGAGCACCCGGAATACGGCGAAGGCGAGATCTTGACCTTGACCGGGCGTGGGCCCAAACGAATCGCCAAGATTCGTTTCGATCATCAAGAAGAAACGATCCTGCTGGCGTATGCGAAGTTAAGGTTGAAGGTTGAAGGTTGAAGGTGACACGGGTGGAAGATTCGATCTCTCAGTTGCGACGCGATTACACCTTGTCGGGACTCGATGTTGACGAGGTGGCGGCCGATCCGGTGCGTCAGTTTCAAGCCTGGTTTGATCAGGCGCAGCAACCGATCGCGGCGGGGCAGGTCCCTGATTGGATGGAAGCGAACGCGATGACGCTGTCGACCTGCGATGCGGACGGCATGCCGACGAGTCGCATTGTGTTGTTGAAAGGCGTCGATGAGGGACGTTTTCTCTTCTACACGAACTACGATTCGACCAAAGCCGCCGCGATGGCGGCCAATCCTCGCGTGTCTCTTTGCTTTTACTGGCCGCATCTCCAAAGACAAGTTCGAATCGAAGGGACCGTGTCTCAGACCGATCGCGAGACGAGTCGCCGCTATTATCACACGCGTCCACGTGGCAGTCAGTTGGGGGCTCATGTGAGCCCACAGTCTCGCGTCGTTGATTCACGCGCGTTTTTGGAGAAACGGATGGAATCCCTGGAAGCGGAGTATCCCGAGGGTACGTTGGTTCCTTTGCCAGACAACTGGGGTGGCTACGCGGTGACGCCGACCGCGTTTGAGTTTTGGCAGGGTCGCAGCAATCGGCTGCATGATCGGATCTCATACACCTTGGCGGAGGGTGCATGGAAGGTGGAGAGGTTGGCGCCATGAGTGACACACCCTCGGAGACGGACAACGAACGATCGCCTGTCCCCGCATCGGAAGACGCGGCAGCGGACGGACCCGTGCTGTTGACCGAAGCGGGAATCGCGTCGTTCAAGCATTGGAGCCGAACGGCGAAGATGTCCTTGGGCGTCGTGGTCCTGGGGTTGTTGCTTTCGTTGCTGGCGGGACGCTTCGCAAACCCGCGCACGGTGTCTCAGGTGTCTCCGGTGCAAACCATGGTCACGGATGAGGGTGGTCAGGCGGTCATCTATCAGGGCGAAGAGATTCCGATCACCGATGCCAATGTGCGAGACCTGTCCGAATTGAATGCCGTTGAATCGGAAGACCTCGCGACAACCGTGTTTCGTGATGATCAGGGCGAGTGGTTCATGGCCACGCGTCAAACCCATTTGGGGCCTTGGTCCTTTTTGCCCGCGGTGATGGCGGTTGCGTTGTGCTTGTTGCTCAAGGAACCCCTGATCGCTTTGTTGGGTGGTGTTTTCTCAGGCGGCTTTTTGCTGCGACAGTACAACATCACAGACGAAGTCTTGATGCCGTCGCTTGCCAGTCCCGGCGGTGCGGGAATCCTGCTGCTTTATTTGTGGCTGCTGGGCGCCTTGATGGGGATTTGGTCCCGCAACGGTGCGGCGGAAGCGTTTGCGCAGTTCGCGACGAAGCACTTTGTTCGTGGTCCGAAAACGGCCAAGTTAGTGGCCTGGGGTTTGGGCGTTTTGTTTTTTCAGGGAGGGACGATCAGCACGGTTCTGGTTGGCACGACGGTCAAGCCGGTGGCGGACAAGCAACGAATCAGCCATGAGGAGTTGTCTTACATCGTCGATTCCACCGCATCACCCATTGCGATTTTGCTCGCGTTCAACGCTTGGCCCCTCTACGTGCAAGCCCTTTTGTTTGTGCCTGGTGTGGCCTACCTGGCCACGGAAACGGAGCGGCTGGAGTTCTTCTTTCGCGCCCTCCCGATGAGCTTTTATGCTTGGTTCGCGGTCCTGGGCACCTTCTTGATTTCGATTGATCGGGCACCCCTTTTGGGAAAGCGGATGCGAGAGGCCATCCGACGGTCACGCGAGACGGGGGAACTGGATCGGCCTGGGAGTGATCCGATGCTCTCGGCCGAGTTGCAATCCAGTCGTGTTCCCGAGGGTTACACGCCATCGATCGTCGAGTTTGTGTTGCCGATGGTGGTGTTGATTGGTTTGGCGGTGGGGACCTTTCTGATCCAGGGTTCGCCACAGGTCCGCGTGGCTTTTGGTGTTGCGGCGCTTACGGTCGCCGTGACGACGTTGGCACGCGGGATGCCGCTGAAGGAATTGATCGATGGGATCGGCAATGGACTGAAAGGCGTCGTCGTTGCCTCCGTGATTTTGCTGTTAGCGGTGACGTTGGGTTCGATCACGCAGCAGACCGGCGCGGCCGGTTACCTGGTCGCCTTGCTGGGCGATGCGATTCCTCATTGGTTGATGCCCGGCATTCTGTTTCTCTTAACGGTGGGCATCGCCTTTTCGACGGGAACCAGTTGGGGCACGTACGCGGTTGCGTTTCCACTGGCCATGCCGCTGGCGGTTTCGATTGCGTCGACCGAAGGTTTGGCGAACCCCGAACGCTTTGTTGCCATCTGTTTTGCCAGTGTGCTCAATGGCAGTGTGATGGGGGATCAGTGTTCGCCCATTTCCGACACGACGGTCCTGAGCAGTATGACGACCGGCGCGGACTTGATGGATCACGTCTTAACGCAGATCGTGCCCGCCACGGCGGCCGGCATCTTGGCTGTGGTGCTTTGGACCGGCCTTTCGTTTACCTGTTGATGCGGGCTTTTCATGCCCGTAACCATCGCATGCGCCGCGACAGTCGCGTTCGCAAGCTGGAGCACATGTATCGGTCCGGCAAGAACGTCCCATGAGTCCGAGTGAACAGCTGCGAATCGTAGACGTGCTCGTTCGGCATCAGCTCCGATGCAATCTGGGTCAACGAACGCGCCTATGTGAACTTGAGCTGGCTTCGCAAGTTGAAAGCTGCGTCAGGACGCCCCATCGACCTACAGGATCTTGAGAATCTTCCTGAGTCTTGAACTGGTTGTCGATCTAGAAGCGTCTCTCTTCAACGGCAGCGTGCCCGATGGGTGAGTGGCCAATCAGGTAGGCGACGCCGATGCCGGCCGCGAAGCCTCCCGCGTGGGCCCACCAGGCAACGCCGGCGGCGGCACCCGCACCCAAGGAACCGATTCCATTGAACAATTGCATGGCGAACCAGATCCCGAGAAAGATCGGTGCCGGAACAACAAAGGTCAGTAAGAAGATGATGGGCAAGACTGCCATCACGCGTGCGTGCGGGTAGAGCCAAGCGTAGGCGCCCATGACGCCGGCGATCGCGCCGCTGGCGCCAAGGGTCGGCACGGGACTGGACGGGTCGGTGGCGTAGTGAGCCAGGCCGGCGGCGACACCGGTGCCCAAGTACAGCAGCGCGTAGCCGAGATGCCCGCAACGGTCCTCCACATTGTCGCCGAAGATATAGAGAAACCACATGTTGCCCAGGAAGTGCATCCAGCCCCCGTGCAGAAACATGCAGGTGATCAACGTGGCCCAGGGGGAAACAGCCGGCGGCCCGATCTCGACCTGCACGTTGACGACCTCGACCCCGCGCGGTGTTTGCACCGCCACCTGCTGCGTCAGCGTGGGCGTCGCGCTCGGGTCACTCACACGCAAGGGAACCATCGCGTAGGACGCAATGATGCCTTGGCTGTCATCCTTGGAAGCCTGTTGCGCCAGGAATGCGAGTGTGCAAATCCCGATCAACAGGAAATTCACATAAGGCGTCGTTCGGCTGGGAATGTCATCGCGCAGCGGGATCATCGCAACAATATAAACGCACGTGTTGGGAAACCAATCACCGAAGGAAGGCTTCGTCTGCCCGATTCGCGAGTGAGCCCGTAACCCGCCTAGCCAACCGGACGCTTCTTCCATTGCCTACCATACTGATATGAATTATCCACGCGTAGCCAGTTTGAAGTCGGTCGAAGCCTTCGGTGCCCATTTAGCCAAGAGCAACATTGGGCTGCCGCATGATACGGAGATTGCGCAGCCGTCGGCTTCGCCGCTGGCTGAGCCGCTCCAGATTCACTCCCATCGAATTGGCAATCGATTCTGCATCCTTCCGATGGAAGGCTGGGATGGGACCACCGATGGGCAACCCACGGAGCTGACGATCCGACGCTGGCGAAACTTTGGGATCTCGGGTGCCAAGTGGATTTGGGGTGGGGAGGCCGTTGCCGTTCGGCACGATGGGCGCGCCAATCCCAACCAGTTGATGCTGAGCGAAGCCACAGCCAGCAACATTCAGGGATTGAGAGAGACCCTGGTTTCAGCCCATCAAGAACGGTTCGGTGACGCTGATGATCTGTTGGTAGGATTGCAACTCACCCATTCCGGGCGCTACGCGAAGCCAAATGAGAAGACGCGTGCGGAGCCGCGAATCGCTTACCGCCATCCGGTGTTGGATGGTCGCGTGGGCGTCACGGATGATTCGAAGTTGTTGTCGGACGACGACCTCAAGCAATTGATCGACGACTTTGTTCGCGCCGCCGTGTTGGCGGAGAAGATGGGATTTGCCTTCGTTGACGTCAAACATTGTCACGGCTATCTCGGTCATGAGTTGCTGTCGGGTTTTGATCGACCCGGAGCATTCGGCGGCAGCTTTGAGAACCGAACCCGCTTCCTGCGTGACATCGTGGCGGGCATCCGATCGGAAGCTCCCGGTCTGAGTGTCGGCGTGCGTTTGTCGTGCTTCGACTTTGTTCCGTTTACAACGGGTGATGACGGCATCGGCGTGCCCGAACCGCAGGCTGACCCGCGGCAGGTTTTCGGGGGCGATGGCTCCGGTGTTGGGATCAATCTGGATGAGCCGTCGCAGTTCTTGGATCTGCTGAAACAGCTGGATATTCGGATGGTTTGCACGACGGCTGGCAGCCCGTACTACAACCCGCACATCCAGCGACCCGCGGCGTTTCCACCCAGTGACGGTTACTCGCCGCCGGAGGACCCGTTGGCGGGCGTGGCACGGCAGATCGCGGCGGCCGCCGAATTGAAGCGTCGGCATCCCGACATGGTGCTGGTGGGATCGGGGTACACGTACTTACAAGAGTACATTCCCCACGTGGGTCAGGCGGTCGTGCGCGAGGGCATGGTGGATTCGATCGGCCTGGGTCGCATGGTGCTGTCGTATCCCGATCTGCCTGCCGACGTGTTGTCGGGCCAGAGTTGGCAACGCAAGAAGGTTTGCCGAACGTTCAGCGACTGCACGACCGCGCCGCGGAATGGGATCATCAGCGGTTGTTACCCTCTGGATCCTTTCTACAAAGCCATGCCAGAACGCAAGCAGTTGATGGCCACCAAGAAGGCTCTCGCGGCAAACTAGTTTTTTGGGGCCGCGGTGATCGTAGCTCGGCTCTCCGAGCCGAGACCCCACAGCTCGGAGAGCCGTGCTACTGAGAGATGAACCCAAAGTGCAAACAGGGACCATACAAGCGGCGGAAGATCTGAATTGCCGCTGGGGGCTTAGCAGCATGACGTTCTTGAGCGGCGTTTGTGTGCTTAGTGAAGCCGCTTGAGCGTCACGCGGCAGAGTTTGTCGTCGGCCGTGATGTAGAGCGTTTGGAAGTCGGGCGAGAAAGCGCAATTGCTGGTGCGTCCACCGGTCACGAGCCGCGCGATCAGTTGACCGCTTGGCAGCATCACGTAGATCCCACCGGGGCCGCTGGCAAAGACCGTGCCATCCCTGTGAACGGCCAACCCGTCCGGCAGGCCGGGATACTCCTTCATGAATCCCGACGCGTTTCCCAGGATCCGTTGGGGTCCCAAGCTGCCGTCGGCTTGGACCGAATAGGCCGTCCAGATGGGCAATGCGGGATCACTTTGCGCGACATAAAGCGTCTTTTCGTCGGGTGACAATCCAATGCCGTTGGGACGGTTCAGCTCGTCTGTCAACAACGACAGCTCACCGCCAGCGGAGAGGCGATAAACACCACAGAAATCCAGTTCCCGCCGAGGGTCATCGGCGCGCTGAGGCAGGCCGTAGGGCGGGTCCGTGAAGTAAAGGTTCCCTTGGCGATCAAACGTTGCGTCGTTGGGACTGTTCAAACGCTTGCCTTGATATTGATCCACCAGCGTGACTTTGCCGCCACCTTCGGTCAGAACGGAGATACGGCGGTCACCGTGTTCGCAGCAGACCAAACGTCCCGTGGGATCAAGGGTCAAGCCATTGCTGCCGGGTTCCAATCCGTAGTAGGAAACTCCGGTGTAACCACTGGGGCGCATGAAAAGCGAAATCTCCGACCCATCGAATCGGAAGATGCTGTTACGTGGGATGTCAGAGAACAATAGGTGTCCCGTTACCGTATCGCCGACCCACACCGGCCCTTCGGTCCACGTGAAGCCCGAGGCTAGAACCTCGACGGCCGCGTCTGATGGAAGGTATCGTTCGCACGCCGTGTCGAGACGAATGATCTCGCCCACGGTTGGGAGGCTTTCTCCGCTGCTTGGTCGCAAAACACCTAGAACCAGACCGGTCAGCGTTAGCAGGGATGCCATGGTGGAAAGTCGAAATCGGCCAGATGACGGCATGCGAAGGTCCAGATGCGAGTGGTGAGTGAGGGCCTGAACCCGTTCGGAGACAGACTAGGACTAGGGGGTCGAGGTAGGATAACGAATGTCGCCGCGACGCAGGCGAGCTTCCCACTTCTTGATGTCGCTCTTGCGCCTGAGTGCATTGTCTTGATCAGCGCGATAACCAAGCGTTTCGCCCAAGATGCCGCGTAGGTTTTCGATCGCAAGAACACGAATGGGCATGGAAGGATTGTCGAGCGCTTTGACCAAGTCCACATCCGCGCCCGCCTCCAGCTCCGCTTGCGTGTAGCCAACAAGCATTTGGAAAATGCGCTTTCCCTCGACGAGTTCGGTCTGAAGTATCGCCGCTCGAACGGCATCCGCGGCCTCCGGTGACTGCGCGATCGCGCGTCGCATGGCTTCAAAGTGCTGTGGCCAATAAAGCTTGAGTCGCGGTCGATTGAGAATGCCGTCGGTGCCGAAGAAGACATCGGCGCGTCCGAGTTGCAATAGGGTTTGAGCCGCGAGTGTGACGACCTCCGGTCGACGGTGTTGCATCGCTTCACGGAGCTTTTGCTCGACCGGCGATTCGGGTGCTTCAAAAAACTCGAGCACGCCTGCCCGTGCCGAACGATCCAAAATGTCGTCGTTGGGTTCGCTTCCCATCCATGGTTCGGGCTCCAGTGTCTTTTGGACTTCGGTTTCGCTGTCGCCCCGATAGATCCACTGGCTGCCCATCGCAATCGCAGTCGTGGTTTCTTCGGTGTGAATGTTCACCTCTCCCTCCACTGGGACGATGCGGCACATGGTCCGAGTGCCGCCCTCGACTGTCGGGTCGCGACCCGGCGGAAACACGTGGACAACTTCGACGGCACACGGTGACTCTGGATTGATCTGGACGTCAATGTCTTGGTCGGCCACGCGGAGCCGTAGCTGCTGCGTTTCGACCGGGCTGCTTGCGAGCAGTCGGCCATCATCAAGCTGCAAGCGGACTTCCCCGTCGGCGTCGACGATCCATGACCAACGTGACGGACCCACAACAACGCATTCGCTTTGGTCGCGTTGAGCGAACAGGGGTCGCCAGAGTCCAGCGACGACCAAAGGGGTCGAACTGGCAATCGGAAGGTCAGCACTCACGCGCTGCCAATCCCCATCGGTCATTGCAAGAACCAGGCTGTCATCCGTGAAGAGCCGTGCGGCATCTTCGATGACATTCGCCACGCTGGATTCGGAAGGCTGCGGGGCATCGGCGAGTCCCGGTTTTTCCACAGGATCGGTGTTCGGCTCCGGAGTGGTTTCTGGCATCGATGCCAGCTCCGGCGTTGCCACGGTACCGTCGGTCATGTCCGGGATTGGCGTCGGGCTTGTGTCGGCATCCGTCTCGTTCAGGGAAGCCGGTTCCGCGGAGTCTTCCGCCGCCATCTCGGAGTCGGTCGCTGAGCCGGGCGCTGACTCGGGTTGAGGCACGGGTTCTTCGTCAATGCTTGACTCCGTCGCGTCACTCGCCTCCGCTTTGCTCGGGTCTTCTTCGGGCCGTTGAGCGTCTGAATCGTCAACAGGGATGTCGGGCGTCAAGGACGAGATTGAGTCATTGCCTTCCAGTGGGGTCTGTTGCGCCTGTTTCGAAAGCGGTGCAAAGATCTGTCCCAGAACAAAGAGCAGCACGGCCGCCAATGCCAGTGAGACGAGCCAGGGTGTGATACGCGACGGTCGGACCAGGCCGCTATAGGCTTCGCTTCGCTGCACGGCTGCGAGTGCTTCTTGGGCATCCCGATCGCTGATGGATCCACGATCGAGGGCCACGGACTGACGCAGGCGCGTGGCGGCGTCGGAAACCCCGGAGTCTTCCTTGCTGACGGGTGGAAAATCATCGTTGCCCGGGACAACGGTTTGCTGCCAATCCACATGCCGTGGCCCGCTGGCCTGGGCAACCGTTTCCTGGTTGGCGGCGACAGCATCGGCGGCAGCGGGTGCTGGGATGGCTGCGCTTGGAGCCTCCGCACCCGATCGTGGCCGCATGCCATCTGTCGCGGCTTGCGTTGGGAACTCGACGGAGGCAAAGCGGTTGTTCGAAGACGCCGGCGACTTGCCTGCGTTTGGCGTGACCTCCGATGCGGCGTTCACTCGCTGTTCATGTTGTGCCAGCACGGGGCTGTCGGGCAGTGCTTGGATCTTCTGTCGTAGGGTGTCGGGGACGCGTGCGGGTTCACCGAGGGCAACCGTCAGGATCTGATGGCAGGCGGCCGCCTCGGCAAGTGAAACGTTGGACTCCAGACAGAACCGCTCCAACTCCGCCACTTCCTCGTTAGCGAGTGTGCTATCGAGGTATTCGCTCATGACATTGGCGTTCTCGCGCGGGCTGACCGCATCCGGCGACGGGGCCGTCAACGCGGGGTGGTTCATCGCGGCACGAATCCGGCTGACCAGGTCCGTCGCGTAACCGCTTTCCTCAATTTTGGCGCGCAAGACTCGGGCGTCGTCTTCTTCCAAGATATCGTCGAGGTACGCCAGGAGCGTTCGCAGCGTTAAACGCATCGGAGGGTCTTCCAGACAGAGATCATGGGACCCGAAGGTCGGTGTCTGAAAGAAAGAGTGTCCGGGTTAAGTCCAGTCCGTTCACCCTGTTGGCAGATTTATTGCCATTTCTCGCCAATAGCCACCATGCTTTACCCTCCCACGCGCAGCGAAGGGAGGGTCGAAATCGAGCTTGAAGCGAGATTACGGGGAGGGGACGGGTTTGATGTCTTGTGAACGCGATTGTTTTCTTGCGACAGGCCCTCCCAGGCCACGCTGACGCGGGCCGACCCACCCACGGCACGCCGCGGGAGGGTGAAGTCCGGACGACCATGTTTCAATGATGGCGATCCGCGAAGAGTGCTTGTTCCTTTGAAGGAACGGATCGTATGCCTGCCGTTATCGTCGCGGTGGGATCAATCCCGACCTGAGAATGCCATCATGATACGAAGCACGTACCAGAACAACGTGGCGACCGACGAGAAGAGCGCCAGGGATGCCGCGACATGTTGTGTGGTCCGATAGTGGTGCAAGACATTCGAGGTGTCGTACAGGATGTAACCACACGCCAGCGCGATCATGGCCCCTGAGAAATAGAGTCCGAGGTCAAACCCGAAAAGGAGGCCTGCCAACAGGATCCCCATCATGGCCAAACCGGCAACCCACAGAAACGAGCCCCAGCCGCTCAAGTCGACGCGAGTGAACATCACAAAGCCGGTGAGGCCGGTGAAGCACAGGCCGGTGATGGCGGCAGCTTTCATGGGCAAGTCGGGCCCGGCAAACCTCATCGCAATGTAGAGCAGCGGAAGCAAGATGATTCCCTCGGCCACAATGTAGAGGCCGAGGCCCAGGTATTGCATCGCCACCGACGTCGAGTTGTTGGCCCAACTGCGAGCGATCATGCCGACGACCATGAAGGCACCCAGCACGATCAGCCAGCCGTAGCCGGCGGTCATGGTGGCAACCATGCCTTGCATCGTTGCGGCCGGCACCAGTTGAAAGAGGGCGACCTCGAAGGCAATCAAGGCCATCACGGCGCCAAACAGGTGCGCATACGTGCGGCGAATGAATCCCACCCGTTCATCCTCAGCCGCAAACATGGCCGAGGCGTTGTTGGGAGCATACGGATTGTCGTTATCAAACATGATCTTGGACGCCCGACCTTGAGTTGGGGGATGGATGTTGGGAAGGGTGTCACGCCGCACCCCTCCCTTGAGTATAGTAGTTCCTGAGTATAGTAAGGTTTTGGGGTCGACAGGCCCTATCCCTTGCCGCCGCGAGCCTGGATTTTTGCCCAGGTGTCTTTCAAAGGAACGACTCGATTGAACACCTGGGATGTTTGGGCCGAGTCTTCATCGACGACATAATAGCCCAGACGCTCGAATTGAACCCGGTCCCCGACCGCCAGGTCGCCACAACTCGGCTCCGCTTTGGCTGAAAGCGTCGCCAACGAATCCGGGTTGAGGTGATCCAGGAACGTTTTTCCTTCCTCGGTCGCATCGGGGTTTTCAACTTGGAAAAGCCGGTCGTAGTTCCGCACGGTGACGTCGATTGACTCGTTTCGTGTCACCCAGTGGATGGTCCCCTTCACTTTTCTGCCGCTGGTGTCGTTCCCGCTTCTGGTTTCGGGATCATAAGTGCAGAGAACCTCCGTGATGTTCCCGTCTTCGTCCTTGACCACATCATGACAGTCGACGATGTAGGCCGAACGCAAACGAACCGCGCCGCCTTTCTTCAGGCGAAAGAACTTACGATTGGCTTCTTCGCGAAAGTCGTCGGACTCGATGTAAAGCTCGCCACGGAACGGAACCTGACGCGTGCCGGCGGAATCGTCTTCCGGGTTGTTGGTGGCGGTCAGTGTCTCCGTCGTGTTCTCCGGCCAGTTGGTGATGGTGAGCTTGATCGGGTCGACCACCACCATGCGTCGTTGCGCGACAGAGTTGAGGTGATTTCGAACCGCGTTCTCAAGCCGCACGACGTCGATGGTGCTATTGAACTTGGCAACCCCGATGTCGCTGCAGAAATCTCGGATGGATTCGGGCGTGTAGCCGCGTCGGCGTAGGCCAACCAGGGTTGGCATGCGTGGATCATCCCAGCCCGTGACGTGTTTGTCTTGGACCAGTTGCAATAACTTCCGCTTGCTCATCACTGTGTACGTCATGTTGAGCCGAGCAAACTCGATTTGACGTGGGTGATGGATCTCCAAGGCTTGGCAAAACCAATCGTAAAGCGGGCGATGATGTTCGAACTCCAAAGTGCAGATCGAAAACGAGATGTTCTCCAGAGAGTCACTTTGTCCGTGGGCCCAGTCGTACATCGGGTAAATGCACCATTGATCTCCCGTGCGGTGATGGGGCACCTTCGCGATCCGATACATCACGGGATCGCGAAGGTTGAGGTTGGGGGATGCCATGTCAATCTTGGCACGTAGGGTGCGTGAGCCATCGGGAAACTCACCGGCCCGCATGCTTCGAAACAGCGCGAGGTTCTCGTCCGGCGATCGGTCTCGATACGGACTGTCGGTGCCAGGTTCGGTCAGCGTTCCGCGATGCTTTCGAATCTCTTCGCCGGTGAGGTCACACACATACGCCTTGCCGTCTTGAATCAATTGTTCCGCCCAAGCGTAGAGCTGACCAAAGTAGTCGCTGGCGAAGTGAAGGTTGTCCCAATCGAATCCCAACCAGCGTACGTCCGCCTTGATGGAATCAACGTATTCGGTGTCTTCTTTGATCGGGTTGGTGTCGTCAAAGCGAAGATTGCACGTCCCGCCGAAGTCGCTCGCCAAACCAAAGTTCAGACAGATGCTCTTTGCATGACCGATATGCAGATAGCCATTGGGTTCAGGCGGGAATCGCGTTTGCACGGATTGAAAACGGCCCGATGCGAGATCGTCCTCGATGGCTTGCCGAATGAAGTTCTTCGAAACGGCGGGGGTGGATGCATCTTCGTTCACGGTGAGAGCGTCTTGTGGCACGAGGAGGTTCGATGGGGCCGAGAGTGGCCCTGGTGTGGAGCCGCTCGGATTGGCAACCCAATGGCCGACACTTCGAAATTGTGACAAGATCGGGCGTTTTCCCGAATACCCCAGACGATCCCGCCCAATTTCATCCAGGCAGCCGTGAGTGACTCCTTCGCCACACGTTTGAACGCCGCCATCCGGCGCACCAAGTCAATCACCTGCGTCGGCTTGGATCCCCGCAAAGCCCAGCTGCCCGGTGAGCTGCAAACGCTCGCACAATCCGAGCATCCCGATGCTTGGGCTGCTGCCTACACCGCGTTTTGCAAGGGCGTGATCGATGTGGTGGCTGATCTGGTGCCCTGTGTCAAACCCCAGGTCGCTTTTTTTGAGCAGCTGGGACCCGCCGGCATGATCGCGTTGGGCGAGGTGATTGCGGCCGCCCGCGATGCCGGTTTGATGGTGATCGTGGACGCAAAACGGAACGACATTGGGAGCACGGCGACGGCTTATGCGGACGCCTATCTGGGCAGCGTTCAGGGCGATGCAGCGAGTCCCTGGGGTGGCGACAGTTTGACAGTCAGTCCCTATTTGGGTCGTGACAGCCTGGAGCCCTTTGTGAAGGTTTGCGACGAACGGTCGGCAGGCATCTTCGTTCTGGTCAAGACGTCGAATCCGGGCGGGGGAGACTTTCAGGATCGCCTTCGCGACGGCCGCGCCCTCTATGAAGATGTGGCTGACATGGTCACGTCGCTCAACGCTTCCCGCTTGGACGAGCAAGGCTATGGGCCGGTTGGGGCGGTCGTTGGCGCGACGTATCCCGAGCAACTCGCCAGCCTTCGAAAGCGGATGCCCCACAGCATCCTCTTGGTTCCGGGCTTTGGGGCCCAAGGGGGCACGGCCGAAGATGTTCGGCACGCGAAAGATGCCGATGGAACCGGCGCGGTGGTCAATAGCTCACGCGGGATCATCTTCGCTTACCAACGCGACGGTTACCGCGAGCGGTTTGGCGAGCAACGTTGGAAGGATGCGATTCGGGCTGCGACCGTCGAAATGAACGTCGCGCTTGCCTAGCATGCTCATAGCTTGGTGATACTGCTTGACGCGTGTTGGAGGCTTGAAAATGGGTCCGCGTGATGACGCGATGGTCGCGTTTTCCGAAGATGCACGCGGGAATGCGGGTTTGCCCTTAGGCGATGCGCCGGTCGTTTTTTGAGGGTTTTCGGGTTCGACCCGGTTCTGGTGCCCGCGGGGATTTCTTTGCCAGACTTTCCAGGCCACGAAAACACTCCTTGGGGCTCATCCTGAGCATCACGACTTAGGGTTTTGTCGCGACCCCCACTGATGGGGTTCGCTTTGACATTCCTCGGGCACAGGAAAGCGTGATGAGTTGGGGTACTTACAAGGCCAACGCCTTGTTTCCGAAGGGGCAAAAGAGCCGCGTTTGGCTCATAGCGCTCCCAGTCGTGTGGCTAGTGATGGTCGTGCTTGGCTTCACGCTGCTCCTGAAGCATGACACGAAGACCACATCCGATGTTGGCAGCGCGTTGCGAGTGTCACCCATCGAAGACGCGTTGGTGGAGCGACTGGGGCTCTCTGAGAACCTGTCCCATGTTGTCGTGGCTGTTCATCCTCGGTGTCCATGCACGGCAAACACGCTCGACGAGCTGCAACTGGCGATGGTGCATGCGGATGCTCCCGCTGCGTTGACCTTCTTGGTCTATCAACCGGAAAGCGCGCCGGAGTCGTGGCGTGGCGACTACTTCGCGCGCTTGCGCAAGCGATTTGATGACGCAACGATCTTGCGCGATCGCGCCGGTGAACTTTCGAAGTCCTTGGACCTGCACTCTTCGGGAGCGATGGTGGTCACGCTTGGACCCCAAGTTCTGTTTCGCGGCGGGATCACGGCGGGACGGAGTTGCCGGCAAGACAACCTGGGTGCCTTGACACTGCGGGAGTTTCTCGATCGCGGTGCCGTCGCCAACTCGGTTGAGACACCCGTGTTCGGTTGCGAACTCGATAACCAATCCAAGTCGAGTTTCAAGGCCAACTAGAGAAACCTAACCCGGGGGCAACCATGATTCTCTTCAAGAAGCACAAGACCGGTCCCGAGCCGGTTCGCGAGACCTTTCTGATCTACCTCAACCAGATGCACCGATTGGTCGATCGCATCTTTGCGACGCTGCTGATCCTGCAATGGGTGTTCGCAATCGCCTGCGCTGTGTTCATTTCGCCCTTGGCGTGGGACGGCGGCGAATCCCACCTTCATATCCACGTGGCAGCTGCCGTCATCCTGGGTGGGTTGATCACGGTGTTGCCGGTGGCTTTGGCATTCATCGCGCCTTGTACAAGCGCAACGCGTCTGGTGATTGCGAGTGCCCAGGCGATGTTCTCGGCACTTTTGATCCATCTCATGGGCGGGCGTATCGAAGCCCACTTTCATGTTTTTGTTTCACTCGCGCTCCTGTCGGCTTACCGTGATCGCACCGTTTTCTTGCCGGTTGTCTTGATCACCGCCGTCGACCACGTCGTCCGCGGTTGGTACTGGCCGCAGTCGGTCTTTGGCGACCAAGCCATCGTCACATGGCGACCGTTGGAGCACCTGGCCTGGGTCATCTTTGCGGTCGCCTGTCTGTCATTCTTGATCAATCAAAGTCTCCAGCAACTTTGGATGCTGGCAAAAACCCAGTGTGATCTGCTGACCGAGCGCGACGGCTTGGAACAAAGGGTGCAGGAACGAACCGAGGAGCTTTGGAACGCCAAGACGTTTCAAGATCAGATCCTCAACTCCATGGACGCACGCATCGCGATCCTCGATTCGAAGGGTGAGGTTCTGTTCGTGAATCAGCGTTGGATGGATTTTGGCGTCCAGCACGATGGCGCGGGTGCATCGATCGGCGTCGGATCCAACTATCTGCAACAGTGCGAGGAGGAATCCGATTCGGCTGGGACCACCCCAGAGAGCCTCGAGGCGCTTCGCGCCATATGTGCCGGCGAAGGCCGCTCCTACCTCGGTGAGTATGCTCTCCCCAGTGACGACGAATGGAGTTGGTTCCAACTGCGTATCAAGGCCATCGATGTGAACGGTGAGCATGCGGTGGCCGTAGTTCATGTTGACATCAGCGAGACCAAGAAAGCCCAGTCGCATGCGTCTTCTTTGGCCACGCTGTTACTCAACTCCCCGACCGAGGTGTTCATCTGCGATGCGTCGACGACGAGGTTTGTGGAGGCCAACCAGGGCGCGTGCCTGAACTTGGGGTACACGCGAAGCGAGTTGCTGGCGATGACGCCGCTGGAAATCAACCCCGACTTCACCCAAGAGCAACTGGACGACGCGGTTTCCAAAGCGACGGCGGAGAGCGTGGTTTCGTTTGAAACACGACATCTGAGAAAAGACGGCAGCGACTATTGGTGTGATGTCAGCCTCCACCGGAGCATGCTCAACGACCAGGAAGTTCTGGTCGCGTTCGTGGTTGACCAAACGCAGCGGCGGGAACTGGAGAAGCGGCTGAGGCAGGCACAAAAGCTCGAGTCCATGGGGCAGTTGGCGGCGGGCGTGGCCCACGAGATCAACACGCCTATGCAGTGTGTCTTCAGCAATGTGGAGTTTCTGGACAAGAGCTTTCACCAGCTCATGAAGCTCTCCGATGAAATGGTGGATTTGCTCAAGCACGACGAGGTGGTCTGGCTGGAAGAGAAATCGAAACTGGAAACCCTTCGAGCCGAGTGTCGCTACGACTTTCTGCGCGAACAGACTCCGAAGGCCATCGACGACGCTTCCAAGGCATCCAATCGCGTCATTTCCATCGTGCGCGCGATGAAGGCGATGTCGCATCCGGGTACCAAAGAGAAGGTGACCACGGATCTCAATGAACTGATCGAGAACGCATCCATGATCACGCGCAGTCGTTGGAAGATGGTGGCCGAGCTCGAACTCGACTTGGAGGAAGATCTCGAGTGTATCGACTTGTTACCTGCCGAGATCAGTCAAACGTTGATCAATCTCTTCGTTAACGCGGGAGACGCCATCGCTTCGGCCGTCGGGGAGGATCCGGAAGAGCTGGGGCTTATTCTGGTGACGACGCGGACGCGAGGCGATCAAGTCGAACTCACGGTTTCGGACACCGGCTGTGGCATCCCAGAGGCGGTTGTGGAACGCGTCTTCGACCCCTTCTTCACGACCAAAGATGTTGGAAAAGGCACCGGGCAAGGACTCGCCATCACCCATGAGGTGATCGTTTCGCAGCACGGAGGGAAGATCGACGTCGATAGCCGACCAGGAACGGGGACGTCTTTTCGGATTTCATTGCCACGTTTCGCGGAAGCACCCAGCGTGGGTGTGACAGCCACTGCGACATCCGTGGAAGCCGCCGTGCCAACCCATGCCTAGATCCATGATGAGGGGAGTGATCCATGAATAAGAAAATCCTATTGGTGGACGATGATCTGCCGCTGATTCAAAGTTTGGAACGCAATCTGACGTTCGAGTACGACGTCCAGATTGCGGAGGGAGGAAAACAAGCCATCGAGATGGCGGAGCGCGACGGTCCCTTCGCCGTGGCGGTGGTCGACATGCGAATGCCGCAGATGGATGGGATTCAAACGATCCAGGCGCTGCGGGCTCGGATGAAGCACTGTGTGTTTGTGATGTTGACCGGCAATCAAGACATGGACACCGTCATCACCGCGATCAACAAAGGCCAGGTGTTTCGCTTCCTGAACAAGCCATGCGAGGTGACCGATCTGAAAAGCGTGGTGGACGATTCTTTACGTCAGAATCAACTTTTGACCGTGGAAAGGGACCTCCTACACAACACGTTCCTGGGTGCCGTCAACTTGCTGTCCGACCTGATCGAACAGCAGGGATGTCGTTTGATCGACACGCAACGACTCGCTCAGTCCATGGCCAGCATCGCCAATGAGTTGTCATTCAACATCAGCTGGGAGCAGCGCGTCGCGGCACGCGTTTGTTTGGCGGGGATCGCCATGCTGTCGGCAAGCGAAGCCAACCAGTTTGAATCCTTGGATCCCGAGGAGGAACGTCACGTGGAATTGCTCGCGCGTGTGTGCCGACACTCCGCCAAGATGATCAAACGCATCCCTCGGATGGACGTGGTGTCCGATATCCTCAAGCAGATACCGGAAAGCAAGGGACTGTATCGCGACGATCGGCGTGACGAGATCACCGCGAGTTTGCTCAAGATGTCCTACTATTGGAATCTGTTGACGATGCGCGGTTTCTCCGCCGACGAGGCAACGCACAAGCTCGAAAGACTGATGCCGGAAATGGGGGAACGCACCTTTGAAGCGCTTTCGGTCCTGAACGACAACCAAGATTCTCACACGGTCATGAAGATACCTTTGGAATACCTGGCTGCCGGGATGATCCTTTCAACCAACGTGTTGGACGCGAGTGGCAACGTGATCGTTTCTCGGGGGCGACCCCTCACGGAATCGATCATTGAGAACCTGCAACAGCAGCAGCATACGGAACTCGAAGAAGTGGCCGTGATCTCAAATTCCTGTCCAGAAATGCTCGCTGGTTAACCACAATCCGAAGCGTGAGCGAGGACGCCTTTAAGTAGTGTCAATGTCGAGTCATGCCTCGCTGACACTTCTCGCTGATCGCCACCAAATTCACCCTCCCACGGCAAGCCGCGGGAGGGTGATCTTGGTTCGGCTACTTATCTACCTACCCTTTCACGCGAGCGCCGCTTTCACAACGGAATCCGCGTTGATTCCGAAGTGCTCATAGACCTCGGCGTAGGGCCCTGAGGCTCCATACCCGTTCATACCAACAAACTTGCCGTGGGAACCGATCCAGCGATCCCAGCACATGCGGAGGCCGGCTTCGACCGCAACTCGATTGGTCACCGCGGAGGGCAGGACCTCTTCGATGTACGCGGCGCCTTGTTGTTCGAACAAATCCATGCAAGGCATGCTGACGATGCGGACCTTCTTGCCCATGGAGGTCAAGGATTTGCCCGCCTCGACGGCATAGCCCAATTCGCTTCCACTTGCCATGAGAATTATCTCGGGCGTCCCCTCGCAATCACTCAGGACGTAGCCGCCGCGGCTGCAGCCGGAAGCCGGCGCGTACTCGTCGCGATCCAGCGTGGCCATGTTCTGACGCGACAGGACAAACGCGGCCGGATGGTCCGTGATCTGCATCGCCGTGCGGTAACACTCGGCCACTTCATTCGAATCGCCGGGCCGAAAGACATTCAGACCCGGGATCGCTCGACATGCGGTGAGGTGTTCCACCGGTTGATGGGTCGGGCCGTCCTCGCCGACGCCGATCGAGTCGTGTGTGAGGATGTACAGGGTAGGCAGGTGCATGATGCTGGAAAGTCGCATCGCACCCCGCATGTAGTCCGTGAAGACGAAGAACGTGGCGGCGTAACCGCGAAGACCTGACAGGCAAAGCCCGTTGACCGCCCCGGCCATCGCGTGCTCACGAATGCCGAAGTGCATGTTACGGCCTTCATAGCTCCCTGGCAGGAACTGGCCGGCGCCTTCAAACTTCAGGTCGGATTTGTTGCTGGGCGCCAGGTCCGCCGAACCGCCGATCATGAACGGGACGTTCTTGGCGATCGCGTTGAGAACTTTGCCACTGCTGTTTCGCGTGGCGTCGCCTTTTTCGTCCGCTGGAAAAACCGGGATGTCCCGGTCCCAGCCTTCGGGCAGTTCTCCATCAAAGAGCGCGCCGAGCTCCGATGCCTTGTCCGGATGGTTGGCTTGGTAAGCGGTCCAAAGTTCTTGCCACGCGGCGTATTGCTTGGCCCCGCGGGCGCCGACGCCACTTGCGAAGTGTTCGCGTACGCCCTCAGGAACGTAGAATTTTTTGTCCTCGGGCAAACCGTAGGCTTTCTTGGCCAGTGCAACCTCATCCCAGCCCAAGGGAGCCCCGTGAGCACCGTGCGTGTTCTGTTTGTTGGGGGCACCCCAACCGATGATGCTCTTGACGATGATGATGGTTGGTTTGCCGGTGCAAGCCTGGAACTCCTTGATCACGTCCGCCAAGGCTTCGGTATCGTTTGCGTCGTCCACTTTCAGGACGTTCCATCCCAGTCCGGTGAACCGTGTCCCAACGTCCTCGGTGTAAGCCAGGTCGGTGCTCCCCTCGATCGTGATGTTGTTGTCGTCGTAGATCCAACAGAGATTGTCGAGCTGGAGGTGACCCGCCAACGACGCGGCTTCGCAGGCCACGCCTTCCATCAAGTCCCCGTCACTGCAGAGGGCGTAGACGTTGTAGTCAAACAGCTTGCAGTCGTCCGTGTTGTAGTTGTCCGCGAGCCACTTCTCGGCGGCAGCCATGCCGACGCTGTTGCTGACGCCTGCGCCCAGCGGTCCCGTGGTTGTTTCGATGCCGGCTGCTTCCCCGTACTCCGGGTGACCCGCACACACGCTCCCGATCTGACGAAACTTCTCGATTTGATCCAAGGGGATGGCCAATTCGTTCCCGCCATCCTCTGACTTCACGCCTGTCAGATGCAGGGTGCTGTAGAGCAACATCGATGCATGCCCGCACGACAGGATAAAGCGGTCACGACCGGGCCAGCTGGGGTGATCCGGGTCGTAGGCCATCGTGTTCTGGAACAGCTCATAGGCGATCGGTGCCAAGGCCATCGGCGTCCCCGGGTGGCCGCTGTTGGCCGTTTGGACGGCGTCCATGCTGAGGGCGCGAATCGTGTCGATCGCGACAGTCCGAAGGTCGGTGGCGGTGGCAGACATGGTGGACGGCCTTCCAAGCAAGAAGAGTGGAGAATCGAACGATTTTGCCGCGAAAGCGTAGTTCGCAGGGGGGCAAAACGAAAGGGGCGAACCGCCCCTGTGGAGGGGCCGGACGCCTCAGGGCAAGGCCAATGTGGTTGGAGGCGCCTTTGCTTGGATTCTGGGTCGATTTGGTTTTCTTGCGTCAGGACCAAACCCAGCGCGGCGCACGAATGGAGCCGAAAGATAAGGAATCCGCGCTGACGCATTTTGAATCGGCCACACGTGCTACATCTCAACCTCCCCTCGCTACGCTCGACCCTCCTGCTAGGAGGGTGAATTCCGCTTCGGTGACTTGTGTAGACACCAATGCCCAGAGGGAGGGTGAGTGAGACCGCAGGTCACCTTTATCGCATTTTGCAGCCGCGATGGATCATTCGTTCTTCGCGTCGACGCCCAGCTCTTTCAGCTTGGCAGCGATTGAGGAGCCGTGCTGGGCAACCTTCACGGACTTGTCAATGTGGAGGACGGTGCCATCCTTGCCAACGAAGTATGTCCATCGGTTTGCGTTGCCTCGTGGACTCAGGCATCCGAGCGCCTCGGCCAGACCGCGTTCAGGATCGCTCAAAATGGGATAGTCCAATTCGAGGCTCTGTGCAAACTCCATGTTCTTTTGGGGTGGGTCACAGCTGGCCGTGAAGTAGGCGACATCAAAGGCTTTGATTTCAGCTCCTTGTTCACGTAAAGCCTTGCACTCTTTGGTGCATCCCCCTGTGAACGCTCTTGGAAACCACGCGATGACCATGGCTTGCTTGCCGACGATGGCGTCTGATTCGTAGGTGATCCCGTCGCTACCAGGCAGGGAGAATGCGGGCAGTTTGTCACCGACGTTCACCTCGGCTTGGACCGAGGAATGAAGGACGTTGAAAGTAGCCAACACAACGCCGACGAGGATGGGCATTACGATGCGATTGGGGCGGGCGTTCACGGTGATACCTCTTGGGTGATCTTGGAGATGACGTGACGAAGTGTGATGTTACGGTATTGAACGGACGTGTGATCGCCCTGCAGTAGAATCGGGCCCGGCTCAGAATCATGAGCCTGGATCCCGCCTCCGGTACACCCGATGAGTTTCTGATTGTCGATGACAATTTGACCGTTGAGCTCGACGGTGATGTGCCGATCCACGAGCGTCAGCACATAGCGATTCCACTCGCCGCCTGCTTTGCCTGCATTGGTTCGAGGCGTCAAGCGACCGAAGATCGCGCCGGGGCCTGAAATACCCTGCATGCGACTATCACGGTCGACCACCTGGGCTTCGTACATGCCACGCAAGTAGACGCCGCTGTTGCCTCCCGCGGGGACGTTGTATTCCAGGGACAGTTGGAAGTCGTCAAATGCGTCGGTCGTCCGCAGGTTTCCATAATCACCGTAAGCGGCAAAGGTTTTCTTCGGGGATTCATTCTTGAGGACACCCTCGACCACGCTCCAGCCATTTTGTTTGTCCTCACGATGAAGCTGCCAACCGGTCAGATCCTGGCCGTTGAACAGCTGGATCGGCTCGCCAAAAACCACTTGCGACAGGTCGGGACGCCGTGGGACCGTGGGGATGCGGGTGCCGACCAGGGTTAGCGATTCGACCGGACCGTTCGGCTCCGATGCATTTGTTTGTGTGAAACGCAGCTGGACCGTATCTTCCGCTGTCAGCTGGACGCGCATGGGACGGCTGATTTGCTTGGTAACCTCGCCGCC
This sequence comes from Planctomycetota bacterium, assembly GCA_039189905.1. Lineage (GTDB taxonomy): Bacteria > Planctomycetota > Planctomycetia > Pirellulales > Pirellulaceae > Rhodopirellula. The sequence continues at coordinate 64,069 of JBCCYK010000001.1, read as the reverse complement.
GCCGGGTTTCCAACGAATGTTTCGTTGGATTTCGAGGGTCCCGTTGTCGAGCAACCGAACCGATGCCGGACGGCCGCTGCCCACACTCCACAACAGCGACGCGTCGAACGGCTGCTCCGCACGGCCCAGGCTGATGTCCAACCAGGCTGGATTGCCGTCGGGAAGTTGAAAGGCCCAGCGACCGCATAGCGCGAGTTCCTCCGCCATGTTCCAAAAGTCATTGCGGAGTGCGCTGACGTCGATTCGATCGTAGACCCAGACGGTGCGCCCATTATTCTCCGGTGGTCCTGGAACTTGTTTCTCATGCACCCATTCGGGGCGAAGCATGGCCTGAACGAGCGCCAAATCCCACATCACCCAGCGTTCGGCGTCACTGTGCCTTTTCCAACGCTCTGTCAAGTAGTTCCCCACCGGTCCCATCTTGGACTGACGGTGGAACGCATCGTCACGGTCAAATGTGAACTGACGGGAAAGGTTTGCCGACATGATGTGCAGTTCCACGTCGGGATGACTCAGTAAAAAGTCCGCGGCGTTGAGATCGCGGCGAACGTTGAATTCGGATTTGTTCCAGACGCCACTCCGATCGTCGTAGCGAAAACCCATCAGATAGACCTTCACCTTCTTGGCAATGTCGGGCGCCATTTTGATGGCCGAGGCCACGTTGGTGGTCGCTCCTATTGAGACGACGATGAGGTGATCGTCTTCGGGAATGGCCCTTGCTTGATCAATGATAAATTGGCAAGCGGGAGAGTTTCGCGGGTCGTTTCCGCCCCAGGGTTTGCCCATGGGTCGCGAAGCACCGATCGGTGCCAGCAGGTCTTCTCGTCCGAGCAGGCTGAGCAGGTCTTCGTTGATCTGCTGGCTCGCCTCAACGGAGTTGGGATCACCCAGGTGATGAAACCATTGCGCCGATGTGAGACCCAACACGTCAAACTTCTTCTGTCCCAACAGGCGAACAATGGCATAGAGATCATCGATCTCGTTGGCCGTATCCGAGTCCAGGATCAACTTCGGGCGTGTTGTTGTTTGAGCGAGATCGTCGGCTCGGACCACCGGTTGGACCGAGGCGTGCAGACCAAGCCCGGTCAGCGCGAGCAACGCCCAAGGGTGAATGAACTCGAACCATCGCGAGAAGCGGGACGACTGCCGCATTGTGGAGACCAATCTGAGGGAAATCGGGGTGTGCGACCGCGGCGATCACGGCTGCCATTGCGAAACGCTGACAGGGGAGAAAGTAATCGAATAAGATAACGACCGCCGAAAATGGTGCTTCCTCCTTTCTCGATCGGATCAATTTGATGTCGCAGGCATTCCCACATGTTTCTCGGAGGCGCTTCCTAAACTTGGCGGCCGCCACGTCCGTTGCGGCGCCACGATTCGTCTCAGCGGAAACCCTGGGCTTAGGAAAAAGCGTGCCTCCCAGTGATCGCATCACCGTTGGAGGGATCGGTATCGGTCGCCGCGGGACCTACGACCTGGGCTGTTTTCTGGAACAGGATGACGTCCAATTTCTGGCCGTGTGCGACATCAAGCAAAAGCAGCGTCAGGCCATCAAGGCGCGTGTCGATGAGCATCATGAGAATCGTGATTGCGACATGATTCAGGATTTTCGAGACCTCCTCGCCCGCGATGACATCGATGCGGTGTTGATCGCCACAGGGCCGAATTGGCACGCGACCGCGGCCACATATGCGGCACGCGCGGGCAAGGACATCTACTGCGAGAAACCCTGCACGAAGAACGTTGTGCAGAGTTTGCAGCTGGCAGATGTCATGCGACGAACGGGCGTGGTCTTCCAAGCCGGGACCCAGCGTCGCAACCTGCCGCACTTCGAGTTCGCGTGCATGCTGGCACGAACCGGTAGGCTGGGAAAACTACATACCGTCCACGCGCGACCGATGGGCATGAGTGCCAAGACGAGTGGTTGGTTGCCACCGCAGGATGCGCCGCCGATCGAGCAGGTGGATTGGAACATGTACTTGGGACCGGCTGCCTACAGGCCTTTTCATGAGAAGTGGTTGGACGGTTTCAACTTTGAGAAGGGAGGCGGCATCGTGGGGGGTGGCGTTTTGGAATGGGGGTCGCACTGTGTGGATCTCTGCCAGTGGGCCGCCAACGTCGATGACACACCTGCCATCGAATACCAACCGCCGAAGGATGGTCGTATGACGGCGATATATCCGAACGGCGTCAAGCTTGTTCTGCGTGACGACGGGTGGCTGCCACTCGGTTCATGCCCCGTGCGATTTGAAGGGGATGCGGGCTGGGTGGAAACCGGCGATAGCGGGAAACTCGCGTTGAGTTCCCCGGCGTTGTTGGCGGGTCGCAAAGTGGAGCAGATCGCGGGCTACCCAGCGACGTTCCACGTGCGTGACTTTTTGGACTGCGTCAAGACACGCGGCGTTCCCCGGGCTGGTGCCGAAGCTGCTTGCTACGCGCACATCACCTGCCATGCCGCTAACGTGGCTCTTTATCTGGATCGCGAAGTCAAGCTGGATCCGGAAACCTTTGAGTTTCTGGAGGATGCCCAGGCCAACCGATTGCGTGGCGAGGCGTTTCGAGAACCCTGGCAGATCTGATTCGTGCGGTCTGCCACGCGCTGTTAGAGCCTCATCGTTGCACGCGGCGCGACTCAACATAGTATTTCCGTTGCTACTTTCTTGGATTGACGTCATGGTTCGATGCTGTTGGCTGCTCCTCGCATTGGGAGCGATCCTGTCTGAACAAGCGGTCACGGCCGCTGATTTTCCTCCGGAAGCGGAGTTGATCGCCCTGTTGACATCCGAGAGCACGCCCAAAGGGGAGCAGGCCCTCGCGTGCAAGCAACTGGCGGTCTTCGGAACCAAGGATTGCGTGGATTCCCTGGCGCCGCTCCTTCGCGATCCCGAGCTCACGTCTTGGGCCCGAATTGCACTGGAAGCCATTGAAGACCCCGCGGCCGCCGATGCCCTGCGGGAATCGCTTACCGACGTGAAGGGCTTGCCTCTGGTTGGCGTGATCAACTCACTGGGCGTGAAGAAGTCGCCGCGGGATTTGCCTGCCTTGGCGGTGTACTTGGATGATGCCGACGAAAAGGTTGCCGTTGCAGCCTGTCTCGCCCTGGGCAAGATCGGGGGCGGCGATGCTGCCAGTGCTCTCGTTGCGGCACTCGGCAATCAATCCGGTCCGATCGCTTCCGCGGCCGCCGAAGGACTGATTCGATGTGCGGAAGGGTCATGGAAATCGGACGATGGGGCAACGGCCCTGTTGTGGTACCAAGCGGTTCATGAGGCTCGACTCCCGAAACAACGGCAGATGGAAGCGTTACGCGGGATGATGTTGTGCCAGGGTGCCGAGGGTTTGACGGTCATTCTGGAAGCCTTGCAATCAGACGATGAGCGTCGTCATGAGATCGCTTTGATGGCGACGCGAGAAATCAAAGGGATTGCGGTGGCGCCTGCATTACTTGACGCCTATGAACAAGTTCCCGCTGGGGAACAAGCGCGATTCGTCATGGCCTTGGGTGATCGCGGTGATCCAAGCATCGTCCCGCTTCTGCTGGGATTGGTTGATCCCAATCAAGACGTGTCGATCGAAGTGCGTTTGGCGGCGTTGTCGGTGCTCACGTCGCTCGGTGATGTGTCGGCCATCGAGAGTCTTTTACCGGTGGCAGTTCTGGATAATGCCATTCTATCAGAGGCAGCGTTGACCACCTTGGGCTCGTTGCCCGGCGACGATGTGAGTGATGACCTGGTGCGACGATTGGGCGACGGGGAGGGAGCCATGAAGCGTGCCCTGCTGCGGTTGATTGGCATGCGACGCGTCGACGCGCTCGATTCGGTCTTGCAGGAGACGGAGGCTGAAGACTTGCAGACGCGGCTGGTCGCAATTGAATCACTTGGCAACATCGCGACGGTCGAAGAGCTTCCAAAACTCATTGAACTGGCGACTGCGAAGAAAACCGGTCCAGAGACGGAGGCATCTTTGCAGTCGCTTCGAGCCGCGTGTGTGCGGATGCCGGATCAAGCTGCTTGTGCGGCGATGTTGGATGGTGCACTCGCTGGGTCCGATGCCAAAACGCAGACCGTGCTCTTGGAAACGCTCGCCGCGATGGGTGGTGTGGAAGCACTCGAGAAACTTGGAGAGGCTGCCAAGTCGTCTTCTTTATCCATGCAAGATACGGCGACCCGTTTGTTGGGCGGTTGGATGAGCGTTGATGCCGGACCCGTCTTGATTGACATTGCCAAGAACTCGTCCCACCCCTACCGAATACGAGCCGCACGTGGCTATTTGCGTTTGGTGCGGCAGTTCGTCATGAAGCAACCGCAACGCAACGCCATGACGAAGGCGGCGTTGGAGATCGCCGAGCGTGTGGAGGAAAAGAAGCTGGTTCTCGATGCTGCCCGACGCTATCCCAGCAACGCTATGTTGCAGGTGGTCAGCGAGATCGCGAAGAACGAATCGCTCCAGGAGGAAGCCCACCAATCTGCGGTGCAAATCGCTGCCAAGCTGCGGCCGTCACCTCAGGTCGCCAACTTGCTTCGCAAGATGGGCGTTCCGAAGTCGAATTTGAAAATCACATCGGCCAATTATGGCGCCGGAGAACAAGTCAAGGATGTGACCCGCGTCCTGCAGCAGGCGGTCGTCGACGGGTTGCCGATGATCCTCCTTTCCCAGTCGAAATACAACGCGGCGTTTGGCGGGGACCCTGCCCCAGGTCAGCCCAAGCAACTCAAGATCGAGTATGTCCTCAACGGTCAATCCGGGTCCGTCGTGCTGGGCGAGGACGCACCGGTCGTGATCCCGTGAATGGCAAGCCCACGTCATCCCCACGCGTCTCGTTGATCGTCGCCACCATTGAGACATGGCCGAACCCGCATCACCCTCCCGCGGCGAAGCCACGGGAGGGTCGGCCCGCGTCAGCGAGGCCGGGGAGGGCCTGTCGCAAGAAAACACGCTCGTTCACAAAACATCTAACCCGCGCCCTCCCCGAAATCTCGCTCGAGGCTCGCTTTCGACCCTCCCTTCGCTGCGCCTAGGCGGTTGAATCTGGTGGCGATCAGCGGGAAGTGTCGTTATTCCAAAAGACTTTTCTAACCCAAAGGATTCGGTTCCATGTCACGTGCTCTCTTGGTCATTGATGTTCAGCGTGAGTATTTCGATGGGGCCCTGCCGATTTCACACCCCGTCGGCCACTTGGAATGCATCTTGGATGTGATGGATGCGGCCCGCAACGCACGCGTTCCCACGGCGGTGATCCGGCATCACCAGCCGGACCCCGAATCGCCGATCTTCTGTCGTGATTCGGAGATGTGGCAGCTGCATGACGAGGTAGCTCAAAGACCTCGAGATACGCTGATCGACAAACAACTGCCGGGATCGTTCACAGGAACTTCTTTGGGGGATTGGCTGAAGGCACAGCGAGCCGAAACGGTGTCCATCATTGGCTACATGACACACATGTGCTGCGACACCACGGCCCGCCAGGCATTTCACCAGGGCTATCGCGTTGAATTCTTGAGCGATGCCACCGGGACGCTGACGGTTGAGAACGAAGCGGGTCGTGCCACGGCGGAACAGCTTCAAGAGTCCATCTTGGTAGCGCAGCAAATGTTCATCAGTGAAGTCCTCTCCAGTCAGGACTGGAAGGACAGAATCGCTGGTTAGCTCTTTCGGGCTCCGGCGGACCCAAGTACCGGCGGCACCAAGAAGAATCCCTCAGAGGACTCGGCTGCTGTTCGTGTCGCCAATTCGGCACCCAGGCTCTCGGCGGGTTGGTCGTCACGAAAGCAGTTCTGGACATCGATCGCGGTGGTCATCGGCTCGACATTCGCCGTGTCCAATTCCGATAGTTGCTCGACGAAATCAAGGATCGCAGCGATCTGGGGGCCAAACGAAGCTTGCTCCTTGTCAGTCAGTTCCAGTCGAGCCAGCTTTGCAAGCTTGCTGATGTTGACGGGTTCACTCATGTTTCTGCGATTCTGATGCGAAGCGGCTAAAGCCTGGACTCCAACCTAAGCCTTAGATCGTGCGATTCGGGTCGAACCTCCCACGGCAAGCCGCGGGAGGGTGATCTTGGTTCGGCTGCTCAGTGGTGACGATTGGCGCGAAATGTCCCTTGTTTGAAACGATTGGGGCATGGAGACCAAGTGGGCATCCACTTGGCCGCAAGCTTAGCGTCACTGGTCCGCCGTCGAAAGCAGGCCCGTCACGGCTGGCTGGGTGCAAGATCCTCCCGAAACCGTTCGATCGACACGGCGCGACCCTCCGCGTTGGATTCGACGATGGCTCCGCATAGGCGTACGTCGCGAGTGGCCACGTGAAAGTGAGTGGGGATGAAGGTGCGGGTCGTCTGCGTCACCCGCGTGATGTCGCGCCCGATGATGCTGTGATAGGGCCCGCACATGCCGACGTCGCATTGGAACGCCGTCCCACCAGGAAAGATTTGCTCGTCGGCTGTCGGCACGTGGGTGTGTGTCCCCAAGACGGCTGTCACGCGTCCGTCGAGGTAGCGGCCCAGGACCTGTTTATCGCTGGTCGCTTCGGCGTGGACATCGACAAGGATGTGGTCGGTCAGGCCCGCGAGTGCATCGAGACAACGATCCAAGGCATCAAACGGACAGTCAACGGGACGCATGAAGACGCGGCCCAGGACCGAGATGATGCCGAGCTTACCGGAAGGCGTCTCGACAATCGTCCAAGGGCGACCCGGGGCGGTGCTGGGGTAGTTCGCGGGTCGAACGATGCGATCACTGGATTCCAAATTCGCGACGATATCCGAGCGACGATAGATGTGGTCTCCCATCGTCATGGCGTCGACGCCCGCTTCCAGAAGCCGGCGGAACTGGCGCGGCATCAGCCCAGCGCCGTCGGAAGCGTTCTCCGCGTTGATGACGATGGCATCCAGGCGATGTGATTCGCGCAGCGTCGACGCGTGGGCCAGCACGGCCGAGTAGCCGGGTTTGCCGACAACGTCACCAAGGAAGAGGATTCGCACGAGCCAGCGTCACCATCGCAGGCCGAAGCGTTCGCCACCGCTTGCGCGGTCATTGCCTCCGCGAAGTGGACCATCGTGGCTTGCTTTGACAGCGAGCTCACGCGGCGGCTCGACCGTCTCTTCCTCTTCAGCGGTTTCCTTCGCCGCGGGGCCTTTGGATTGGGCCGCTTTGATGGAAAGACCGATCTTTTGAGCTTCCCTGTCAAAGCTCAGGACTTTGACCTCGACCTCTTGGCCTTCGCTGACGAACGCGCTGACCTTGGAAACGCGGTGATGGGCCAATTCGCTGATGTGAACCAAACCCTCCACACCCGCGGCGAGTCGAACGAAGCAACCGAAGTCGGCAACACGCGTCACCGTCCCCCGATGAACCGATCCGACGGCGAACTGGCTTTCGGCCGTGTCCCAGGGGTTGTCCAGAAGGTCACGGTAGGTCAGGCCGATCTTGCCGGTTTGCTTGTCAATCGTGTCCAAACGGACCTTGACCTTCTGCCCTTCTTCGATCACCTCGCTCGGGTGCTTGATGCGTTCCCAACTCAGTTTGCTGACATGAATCAGCCCATCGACGCCGCCGAGGTCCACGAACGCACCAAAGTCTCGCACGCTGCGAACCGTGCCCTCCACCACATCGCCGGGTTGTAGTTTCTCCAGTTGTTCTTTTCGCTTGGTTTCGCGTTCGCGTTCCAAGATGGCACGGTGGCTGAGAACCAGGTTGCGTCGTCGTTGGTTGGCTTCGGTTACCAAACAGATCATTTGCTTCCCGACAAACTCGGACAGCTCTTCCACGCGATACTCGCTGACCTGGCTGATGGGCATGAAGGCACGCAGGGAGCCAACCTCCGCTTCCAAACCGCCCGTGTTGTGACCGGTGATGGTGGCTTGGACCACCGAGCCTTCTTCCAGATCGTCCCAATCGGTGACTTCGATGGTCGCGCCGGGGAGGGCACAAGCGTACAAGCTGTCTTCCCGATTGAACCCGCGCACCACGACTTCCACGGAACTTCCGATGGCGGGCTCTGCGTCTTCGAAGTGCTCAAACGGAACCACGCCTTCGTCCGGACCGCCCAGCGCGACGAACACTTGATCGCCGTGAATCTTCATGACGGTGGCTTGCACGCGGGCTCCGTCGGCGAGCGGTTCACGTCGGTCAGGCATGCCCGCGGTGCCACCGAGGAATGCTTCGACGCCGGTATCGGCCAAGGTGGCCTCGAGTTCTTGCTTGAGGTCTTCGGGAAGCTCGGCGCGTAGGTTGGGTACGGAGACCTTTGCCTGTGTTTTGGCAACGGGCGCCATGCCGGCATCGCCCGCGGATGCATCGGGCTTCGTCTTCTCGCGTTGGCCTCCCAAGCGTGGTTTCGGGTGACGCTTCTGTTTGTCACCGTCTCCGTCATTCGTTCCAAAGCGTTTGCGTCGTTGTGCCTTTTTGCCTTGGGGTTCCGACTCCGGTAACTGCTCTGACGACACGGCCGCAGGTGAAGCTGGTTTCGCGATACCGAGTCCGCGCGCGGCCAAAGGGCCACGCGCGGCGAGCGGTCCTGACCCGGAGCTCGCTGTGCTGTGGGGCACTGACCTGTCGGGGCTGGGTGGGGCCGAACTGTCGGGGGCGATGGTGCCTGTCGACGCGGATGGCGGCACTCGGGTTGGTTCGTTGACCGCTTCGGCATCCGCCGTCGTCGCCATCTCCGTGGTGGGTTCCGGAGCGTTGTTGGCGACAGATGCGGGAGGAGTCTGGGGATCGGGGCCGTCGTTCATGGACGTGCGCCTGCGTTGCAGGGGAGGGAAGAGACGAGCGAAGCCGTGAGAAGTTGGCTGGACAGTTTCAAACGGGTTGAGGGCACCGAGCAGCGGTCACCAGGAGGCTTCCGACGGCACCTGCGAGCGGTTGATTCTGCTCCCTGGCAACCCTGTTAATCCCTCGATCTTATCAATCGTTCCCCGGGTACGGTAGGGAATCTTGCCCTCCGCACGTCGATCCTCGCGGTGAGCCATCGGTTTCCGGATTAATCGGCCCGGGCGGCATAAACCGCACTATCGAACGTTAGTTCGCCTTTCGTGCCCCCACGTGCTGTTTTCGCTTGACCTTGCTGGGACGCCCGGTGAATATCGGTCCATACCCACCAGCACGGGGTCGCAGGCATCCAGCACCGTGCGTTGATTCTTCTCCCCGATACGTGTTTACCGATTCAATGGCTGAATTGACTGAATTGTCGTCCCGCTACCAGCCTCCTGTGCGACGGACTTATGCCGAAGATGACGGCGAAGCTTTCAACTTGTTTTCGGTGATTCACCGCCAACGATGGTTGATCGCCTTGTTGACCTTGATCGGGCTCGCAGCAGGCATCGCCTATGCCCTTTATGGCACGGTGTGGTATGAGTCGAGTGCGAAGATCCTGATCAATGAGAAGTCAGCTGGCTTAAGCAATCAGCAGACGCGGGACACGGTTGTCCATGAAGACATCTTGGCGAACCACATGGAGTTGCTTCGCAGTCGCAAAATCATCGCCGAAGCTTTGGATGCCAATGGGCTGATGGATCTGGATTCGGTTCAGCCGCACCTGGGTGAGACCAACGACACCGTTGACTACGTGATTGATCACATGGAATTGGTCAAGGGTGGTGAGGGTTCCGCGAAGACGGCGCGCAGCCTGCACGTTTCCCTGAAGCATACCGACGCCGACGATTCCAAGATCCTGTTGACTGCCGTGCTCAAACGTTACGAGCAGTTCATCATCGATCAAGTCGAGCAGGTCATGGGGCGAGCCAATGACTTGGTGAACGAGGCCAAGGAAGAGGTGGAGGCCGATCTGATCGCGGCGGAAGAAGAACACTTGAAATCACGGCAAACCGCGCCGTTGTTTTTTCAGGGAGAAGGCAGCAGCAACGTTTATCAAGACCGCTACCGGCGGCTGCAGGACGAGTTGCTGCAGGTTGAAATCAGTGAGTCGACCGTGCGGACTCGACTGGAACGTGTGCTGCAAACCTTGGAGGAGATGGAAGCTGAAGACGGTGTCGACCATTTGGACAAGCTGGCGTTGATCGACAGCGAGAGCATGTCGCGCCTCGGAGTCTTCGCCGGACTTCAGATGAACGTCGCGGATTCCCCCGAGTTCCGGGCGGCCATGCCAGCGAAGATGGAAGAGGCGCGTGCCCAGTTCACACATCTGCTCGAGCTCAACAGTGAAAAGCAACGCCTGAGTGCTTTGTTCGGACCCGGTCACCCGAAGGTTCAGGACATTGACAATCAAATCACGTTGGTCAAGGAGTTCTTGCGTGAGAACGAGGAGTTGACCGCACCCACCAACGCGTTTGGCGATGAATCCCTGTCACCCGAGGGACTGCTGAGAACCTATGTTGGATTCCTCAAGCATGACCTCGCGTCCTTGGAAACGCGCAAGTCCGAGCTCCAGTTGCTGGCTGGTGACTCGGAGAAGAAGGCCAAGGAGCTGATCGAGTTTGAACTTCGTGACATGGTCTTGCAGAAGAAGATTGATCGCCAACAGGCTCTCTTCGATGGCGTGGTCCAGCAACTCCTCGAGTTGGACACGGCGTCGGGTTTGAGTGGCTACCTCTATGAGTTCTTGGAAGTGCCTCGCACCGGCGATAAAGTTTGGCCTAACTTGCCGATTGCCGCGATGGGTGGTTTGATGCTCGGCTTGTTCGCTGGAATGTTCCTGGCGGTGGCCAATGATGTTCGCGACGGTCGTTTCCGTTCGGCCGCCGAGCTGGATGAAGCCATCGGTTTGATGAGCCTTGGCATGGTCGATCGTTTGAACTCCATTCGCCAGGGTGTTTCTGGCCTGATGGAAGTGGAAACCTCGCCCAACGCCGAAGCTTTCCGATTGGGCCGCACCATTCTGCTGCCGGAGATCCGGGCGGGTCGCATGAAGACCCTTGGGTTCACCAGCCCGATGCAGGGCGATGGTAAGTCGACGATGACGGCGAACTTCGCGGTTTCATTCTCGCAGGTCGGATTGAAAGTTCTCTTGATCGATGCGGACCTTCGGCGTCCCAGCGTGCATCGCTATTTCAGCGTGAATCGCGAAGAAGGCTTGTCCGATGTGCTCAAGGGCGAGAAGCAACTGACCGATGTGATCAAGCCAACGGACGCGGAGGGCGTGTACGTGGTCACAGCCGGTTCCACCACGCGTGCCGCGGCCGAGTTGCTGCAGGCCGACCGACTAGACGAGACCCTGGAGATCGCGAAGGAAGACTTTGATATCGTGTTGGTCGACCTCCCGCCGGTCCTGGCCGTTTCCGACCCGGTGATCGTCTTGCCTCGTCTTGATGCCAGCGTCCTGGTGGTGCGTGTTGGTCGGGTTCGTCGTGATGAGGTGGCCAACACCATGCGTCGCGTCGAAGCATCGGGCGGTCATTTGGTGGGCCACATGCTCAACACCTTTGGTTCGGGCAAGAAATTCGACACGACCGGCGGCTACTTCGGCTACTACCAAAGCGATTACACCCGGAGCGGTCCGAAGCAGTCCGTCAACGGGAAGGCTCGAACCTCGGTCCCGCGTGTGCCGATCAGCGCGGCTGACAGGCCCGAGTGACGATACGCCGATCAGCCGAATCGCGTTGGGACTAAACCGACAAGCCTAAGGATTGCCAAAGCACGAGCCGCCACGCGTCTGTGGCGAATGGCCTGGGAAACTACTGCACAACCTCGGACTGGTCGTAGCCGATCTCATGAAGCCGCGCGAGTGCTCCGGTCAGATCGAAACCGGCTTCGTACTTCACAATCACCTGCTTGTTGGTCAAGGCGTTTTCGTTGGGTTGAGGCGCCAGTACGACTTCCGACACAGAGTCATTACCTTCCAGCGACTCCTTCACACGCGGAAAACAAGCATGTTCACAGTGCATGCCTGGCACGGAGACCAACATCTCGCCCGCCTCATCCGTTAGTGCAGCCGGGGTCACTTCCACGGGGGCAGCACTTGCGACTTGCTCTTGATCCTGAGCACCATCGCCCGGCAGTGTCGCAAGTGCGATGGCGATGCCCACCGCTCCAATGGCCGCCAAGAGATATCCTGCGGTTTTCATCACGAGACCCTTGTTTCTTTTCGAGACAGTCTTGCATGGGATTCACACCACCAGCATGATCCCGGGAGAGAATCCCCCAATGTGATCCTCCCATGCCCCAACGTCAAGCGAACCAACACGGTTCCCCAGAGGGGCGACCGTGGGTTTCTTCATCCATCAACCGGTTGTCGACAGAAATCGTGGCATTCGCCAAACTGCCGTGATGAGCCGGATCAGCCTCCCCGACTTTGCCTACCCTGCCCACGACTTTCCGATCGGGAAACACGTGCTCAGGTACGTGGACACACACCCCGAAACTCAAAATGCCGCCGAGGTGAGCGGCCCCACGCTTGTCTGTGTCCATGGCAATCCAACGTGGAGCTATTACTACCGACGTGTGATCGACGCTTTCGCTGGCCGCATGCGCGTGATCGCGGTGGACAACATGGGCTGCGGGCGGAGTGACAAGCCGAACCAGCAAGAGTTTGACTACACGCTCGCGTCCCACCGCGATAATCTGATCGAACTCCTCGACCGGCTCGAACTTCAACGCGTGATCCTGCTGGTCCATGACTGGGGAGGGGCCATTGGGCTTTCCGCGGGCCTTGCTCGTTTGGATCAGATCGCCGGACTCTGTGTCCTCAATACGGGTGCCTTCCCGCCGCCCTACCTTCCTTGGCGTATTGCGGCGTGTCGCTGGCCCGGGTTGGGACCCCTCGCTGTCCGTGGGCTTAACGCCTTCGCGCTTGCCGCGCTCACCATGGCCGTCAACCGAAAGCCATTGACCGCCCAGACACGTCGCGGCTTAATCGCGCCCTATGACTCATGGAAAAGCCGCGTCGCAATTGATGCCTTTGTCAAAGACATTCCGATGCGGCCTGCCCATCCCACGCACGCAACGCTGTTGAATCTTGAAAAGGATCTCGAGCGTTTTCGTGAGACGCGCGTCTCGATTGTTTGGGGCATGAAAGACTGGTGCTTTCGTCCCGAATGCCTGGATCGCTTTGTTGCTGCATGGCCCCACGCTTGCGTCAACCGGCTCGACGATTGTGGCCACTACGTGTTGGAAGAAGCGCCCGATGCGGTGATTGAGGCATTGGAACACCTGCAGTCGCGTGCGTCCTGACAATGACGTCGCCGTTACAGCAATTGAGGTGGGCTTGGCCCGACGTGTCTTCCGCCATTCGATACGCGTGCATCCTCGAGGCCACCGCGCCCAAACCCGGCAACGTGCATCCGGGGGCTGGCTTTCATGATCTGAGCTTTCGCCACTTTGCGATCGCCAGCGAGATCACGTCGCTGCACCTGAGCCATTGGGACACCCCGCTTGGCGAACGCATGCTCAATGCCACCACCGCAATCCGCGAGGCATGCCAGACCAATGTGAACCTCGGCATCATCCTGCTTCTCGGCCCCATCATTGAAGCGGAACGACACGTCCAGGTCGATGCCTCGAACGACGTCGCGACCGTCACCGCAGCATGGCAACGCCAGTGCCGCACCACCGTGGAAACACTCCCTGCCACGCAAGGGCATCTGATTGGTCGGGCAATCGCGCATGCCGCCCCCGGAGGAATGAACACCAACGTTGAGGTTGATTCCTCGCTTGATGTGTCCAATGAGATCGCGGCTGAATTCGATCTTTTGAGCGCGATGCGGCATGCTTCCGATCGCGACGAGATCGCCCGCCAGTACAGCAACGGTTTTTTCACCCTTTTCTCAAAACTGGTGCCCCTTCTGGATCGAAGCATCGATCAGCAGGGAGATGTCTTGACCGGAATCGCGGTGGCGCAGGTGCGATGGATGCAACAACACGGTGATTCGCTTATCAACCGAAAGGTCAGCCCAAGGGAGGCCCAGGAGATTCAGCAGCAAGTCATGGTGACCAACCCGAAAGATGCGGCTTCCCTTGCCGAGTTGGACACCTATCTACGAGACGCGAATAACCGGCGGAATCCAGGGACCACCGCCGACTTGATCGCCGCTGCGCTTTACATCTGCTTGCGAATGTACGGTCGCAGGTTCCAATCGGAGAGCCCGGCGTAGCGCTCGCCCAGTACTCCTCCGCACCTCATGACTCGGTTACGACTGTGACGAAAGACGTCAAGTCTTTCGGCTTTTAGCTTATCCATTCCCGGCTGCGTTGGCACCACGTCTGTTGGCGGCTATTGGCAGTGACCGTGATCGATGGAACGACGCCAACGAGCTTGGCAGCTATAGCGGCATTCTTCCGGTCGCTCGGCATAGTGGCAAAACCAAACACGTTTGGCGTCGTCGCGCCTGTCCGTCGTACCCCAAACAGACTGCGTCACCACAAACTCAAAGCGCGCGAATCGAAAACATCATGCTGTTTTCGCCGCTGTCTTCGACGCGTTGGCTCGCTTGCGTCGCTCGGCATTGGTTCGATAGTCCACGACGTCCCACACCAGGCCACAGGCACGAAGCAACTTCACGGCCTGCCACGTGATATCGAACTCCCACCACTTATGACCGTGAACCGCCATCCGAGGATAGGCATGGTGGTTATTATGCCAGCCCTCCCCGTAGGCGATGATCGCGACCAGCCAATTGTTGCGGCTATCATCCGTCGTTTCGTAATTCTTGTAACCGAACATGTGCGACGCGCTGTTGACCAACCAAGTCGTGTGCAGCACCAGGACGAGACGGATGAACAAACACCACACGACGAACGACCAACCCATCGCAGATCCACCGATCAGGTAACCGATCCCGTAGAGCGCGAAGCCGCTGAGGATATGCATTGGTAGGAAAAGGTAGTCATAAGCACGCATGACCGGATCCTTGTAAAGGTCGGGAACCCAACGCTTCAGGTACGCGATGCGGTCACCGTTATGCGTGTGAAAGGCCAACCAGAACATGTGGCTCCAGATGCCGCCATCGTTCGGTGTGTGGGGATCCCCTTCTTGATCGCTGTGGGCGTGGTGTTTTCGATGGTCGGCCACCCAATCCAAAGGCGAGCCTTCACCCGCCATGACGCCGATCCCGGCAAAGACGTGTCGAACCCAGTTGTATGTTTTCATCCCCGTGTGCGTCAGCAGGCGGTGATAACCCAGGCAGATGCCCAAGCTGCCCGTGATGTAGTGCAGGATCACCATCCCGACGAATGCCTGCCATGTGAACAAGGGAACCGCCCCCACCAGCGACACCACGTGGGCGAGCGTCAACCAGCCGACCGCCCAGTAGCTGATATTGCTCAACCGTTTCCTCTGTTCCGTCGTGGGGGCCGCCCGGTCAATGAGCCTGGCTTTCTTCTGGCTTACCAAGGAGGACTGAGAATCCGAATCTGCCTTGTCCGTAACCAGGTTGCTGGCATCCCCAATGGTCTGCCCGTCTCCCGCGTCTAATTCTGGGGAATCAATTCGCAACTCACCGCCAGCCGCCGTGTCTGGGACGGGCAAAACGGCAATCTCGCTGTCCGCTGCGTCGCCCGACGTCGTGTTCAGGCGATTCTTTTCATCGGGTCCAATAACCGTCGACATAGGGAACGTTCCGTTCGATTCCTGAGAGAGAGGTCCAAATTTTGACGCCAGAACGATAGCGAATCCTTCCCAAACGCGTGTCACGCTGCCAGCGATCTCATGTAAACGGTGTGTAAATGTTGCGATCAAATCGCACCAAACCCACGAGAAATGCCCTCAAACCATTCCCAAAACGTTCAAAACGACCAAACGGTTCATTCGCCTTTCGCTGGGCTCGCGCAGCGCCGCAGGCGATCGAGGATCGCTTCGCCGAGGCTGCCATGAGAGCCGGTTTCAACGTCGATCCGATCAAAACCCGACTCATCCGCCAGCCTCAACATGGCGTAGAGCCGTCGTGCGACCTCCTTGGGGTCGCCATCGGAAGATAAGCTCCAGACGTCCGCGTAGCCTCGACAGCTAGCAGCCGTCGCGTCGGACAGAGCCAGACGCAACACACGCGACGTGGGTGGACCCGCCACCGGTCCCACGGCCGGCTCTGGCATGCCTTTCGTTGGCTCCACCAATACAACAGGCGTCTGCGGACTGTAATGCTTTGCAAACTGGCCCGGTGCCGTCGGCCGCTCTGCGTTTGTTTCGACTCGAAAATCCACAGCATGACCCGGAAGCGCAGCCCGAATCTGCTCAAGCGTGACTCCACCGGGTCGCAGAATTCGAACGGTCGACAACGTGTTTGAAGTGCTCGCTTCAGCGAATCCAAGATCCACGATCGTCGACTCCACACCCACGTCGCAATCCCCGCCATCCAGGACGACCGCGACTCGATCGCCCAATGACTTCCTTACATGCTCTGCCTTGGTCGGACTGACATAGTTACTCGGGTTGGCACTGGGAGCCGCCAGGGGAAACTCACACTGGCGGAGGAGCTTCAAGGCAAGTGGGTGTTGGGGAACACGCACGCCCACCGTCGACAAGCCTGCTGTCACGATGCTTGGGATCCGCTCATGCTTGAGCCCAACCAGGGTGATGGGACCGGGCCAAAACCGCGAGAGAAGCTCGAATCGCTCTCGCAAAACACCGCCCTGATCGCCGTCCCAGAATGTGGGCGAGAAGCACGCTTCGGCGGCAGCCACATCGGCCACGTGCAAGATCAATGGATTGCTTGCGGGTCGGCCTTTCGCGGCGAAGATGCGTTGCACCGCATCCGCATCATCGCCTCGAGCGGCCAGCCCATAAACGGTTTCCGTTGGCAGACCGACCAATTGCCCGGCACGCAACGCAGCAATGGCTTTCGCAACCTGCGAGGCGTCATCCAACTCCAAAGACGAGTCGCTTCGTGCAACCAAGGCGCCGCCTACTCGGGCTTTGCGATCAGGACGAACGTTCCACTTTTACCTGCCACGGCAATGTCCGTCCTGGCATCCCCATTCAGATCGGTGGCAACGATTTGTAACCCTGTTCCAACCATTCCTTCGTCGATCACCCGCCTGTGGAAGGTTCGGGCCGACGCATCCCAATCGTAGTAATACAAACATGGCGGTTCCTTCCCACCGGGATCGCGCCCGTTGTGCGCAAAGACTCGCTTTCCAGCGATCAGTTCATCCTGACCGTCATTGTCGACGTCGCCCCAAGCCAAGGTATGGGGTTGGCTGTACCCATCATCAATCGGACGGGCGGTCCACTGCAGTGTCCCGGATTCATCCGCACCCTGGTTTTCCCACCATTGCAAGCCATAGTCATGGCCGTTGCCGAATACCAAATCTTGGTCGCCATCCGAATCGAGGTCGCGGACGAGCATCGGCAGACTCGCGTGAAGATCCCAGTCCGGATGGAATGCCCATGGTCCGGACCAGGCACCGGCGGCTGGTTGCTCATACCAACCCTGGCCAACCAGAACGTCGGCCAAACCGTCTCCACTGATGTCACCGACGCCGATCCCATGCCCGTTCCCGGACGGCCCCAGTTCGTGACGGACCATGGTCCAAACGGCCGGCTTGCCTTTGGCCGCACGCGCTTTCGGACTTGGCTTCGGGCTTTGCCCATTTGATTTGCGTTCCAGTCGCCAGATCGCAAGCGGCACGTCCTTTTTCCAGCTGTTGACAACCCACTCCGGTTTTCCGTCACCGTCGACATCCGTCAGCAGTTGCCCTTCATTGGATCCCGCACCCGTGTCCACCAAGGTGTGCTGTTGCCACTGGTGGCCCAGTTCGAGTTTCTCTGGCCCGGGATTCTCGTACCAGCTGACCTCGGTGAGGAAGAAACTGCCCGCGATGACATCAACGTGCCCGTCCTCATTGACATCCCAGAGATAGTCACCGTTGCTCTGCACATAGCCGTTGTGGTCCGCAATGCTCCGTAATGGCCTCGCGACCCAATCACCGCCGCGATACCACTGGCGCCCCGCCGCCAAATCCGTTTTCCCGTCACCATCCAGATCAGCCGCCGCGATACCCTCGTTCGAGTCGATGCAAAGTAGCCGACGTTCAAAGCGCGGCACGTTTGGTTCCGCCGAGACGACGTTGAAGGACATCAAGCCAAGGAAACTGGCAACCCAGAAGGTTTGTTTCGCGAGATTCATGTTGCTTTTGTCAAGTGGAGGGTCGTCCGGCGAGCACCGTGGTTCCGTCTGCCACGATGAGAGTTGGGCGTGACGGACAGGAGTATAGCTACGGAGCGACGAGCGATGATGACGCGTCCCGCCGCCTTAGGGGAAGGGACAAACGTTCTGCGGATAACGGGACGGATCGACTCCAGCACCCCGCGTTCGGCGAACACGGCGACAATCTTCACGGTCACTGTGCTCCAAGCTTCAATGTCAATGAGCCAATGACACGCCCGCAAGTGGGTCCCAACCCCGCGTGTGTCCGGGTCTCGGAATAGTTTCTCTGACCTGCGAAAATGAACCGGAGCCGCGATTCCTCGGCGGAATCTGGCACCGAAACTCGGCTGTGGATTTGCGATTTGTCCAGTGATCGATCACCCTAACGGCTGGGAGTTGCGACTCGGAGCTTCCCACGCGATCTGGGCGATCCTCAAGGCGGGTCACTGTCCGACCGCGTGAAAACAACGCTTCACCAGGAACGATGATGCAGCAAGACTCGCTGGCTACCAACGATCGTGAGTCACAAACGATTGCGAATCTCCCCGATGCCAACCCGGGTATGGAGCGTTTAGGTGCGCGAGTCGATCAGGCCCACACGCCGTCAGAGGAACTGCACTTCGAGGATTTGAACGAGGGCGATCGTTGGGAAAGTGGCTTTCGGCAGATCACCGCCGACGATGTCTGCCAGTTCTCCGAATTGACGGGTGACTTCGATCCGCTGCATCAAAAACAGTCGGCACTGGCCGACGAGTCCCCGTTCGGACGTCCCGTCGTGCATGGGATGCTAGGGCTCAGCATCTTGGCAGGCTTGGGGACGGAGTACCCACGAGCGGCAACCCTGGCACTGGTGGGGATCACGGATTGGGAGTTCACCAGCCCGATCTACTTTGGCCAGTCTGTGAAGTCCGTGAATGAAATCGAATCGTTGGAGCCTCATGGGCGGCGTGCGGGACGGGTGGTTTGGCTTCGAAAGCTGGTTGGGGAAGACGGTCGCGTCTTGCAGCAAGGCCGATTGATCACCCTGGTGTCTGCTCGCAATCGCTTGGTTCGCACACCCAAGTAAGCTAGCGACGTCTTCGACGAGCGTGTCCGGATCCCGAACGCAATTCGCGGGGCACTGCGTGCGGTGGACCAAACGTGTCCGCGCCGACGGCATGCTAGGCCCGGTTGGACACACGCGTCTTGGACGCGCTCCGTTCCTTGGACCGCTTACGCTATGCTTCTCCATGAGCACCCTGGATTTCGTTCCGCTGCATCTGGCAAAGAAACCACAGGACACGGGCGTGACGGAGCCCTCTCAGTCCGAGCTTTTCGAAACCGATCCACCACCCTGGGAATTGGCTGCCGAAGACGACGTGATGATCGCGTCGGTGGTGATGTCGCGCGCCCCACATGGCCCGTTTGACTATCGCATTCCCGAGAACATGCGTGCCGAGATCCAACCGGGAATGCGCGTCGGCGTCCCGCTGGGCCATCGCAAAGGCTCGATGGAAGCGTGGTGTGTCGGCACCAAGCTGGGGCACGCTGCCGACCGTCGACTACGAGACGTCGCCGAGCTCATCGATCACGAAGCACTCTGTGATCCGAACCTGGTACGGCTGGTCCTCTGGATGGCGCATTATTACCACGTGCCAGCGGGACAAGTCTTTGACACCCTGATCCCGTCCTCGGTCCGTAGCAACGCGGGAACGCGACAAACGACGTACTACCTTCCGTCAGCGTCTCTGGACGCTTCACAGCTTGAGAAGCTGCCCGCCAAGCAAAAGGCCGTTGCCAGTCTTTTGATCCAACGTCGACAGCCGATGACGGCTGCCGAGTTGGCGGTCCAAGCCGGCTGCACCGAGGCCCCGATTCGACAGCTGGTTAAGAAGAACCTTTTGGTTTCAGAGCGGCGTCGTGAGATTCGTGCGTCCATCCCCAATCAAGCGCAGGTCAACGACGGCGAAGCCACTCAATCCCATGCACTGACCGAACAACAGACGGCGGCCCTGCATCGCATTTGCACCGCCGTTGACAGCGGTCGCGGGCGAACCCTGCTGCTACACGGCGTCACGGGAAGCGGGAAAACCGAGGTCTACATCCAGGCCATCCAGCACGTTGTTGCCGCCGCGGGCTCGGCGATCGTGTTGGTCCCCGAGATCAGTTTGACGCCGCAAACGCGTGGGCGTTTTGAAAGTCGCTTTGAGTCCGTCGCGGTCTTACACAGCCAGATGTCACCGGCAGAGCGGCACTTTCACTGGCAACGCATTCGTCGCGGTGACGTCCAAGTCGTGATTGGGCCGCGTAGCGCCGTGTTCGCACCGCTACCCAACCTGGGCCTGATCATCATCGACGAAGAACACGACACGTCGTTCAAGCAGGAGACCCAGCCTCGCTATCACGCTCGCAAAGTCGCCCACGCCCGAGCCATGTCGCTGGGAATCCCGTTGCTCCTGGGATCCGCAACGCCTTCGCTGGAAGCCTGGCATGCCGCCGATAGCGGACACGCCGAGCGGATTTCCATGCCGGATCGCGTGGGCGGTCGGCCGATGCCGGATGTTCAATTGGTGGACCTTCGTATCCGAGACGATCGACAAGGCAGCGGCGCCATCAGCCGTCCTCTTTTGCAGGCGGTGAAGGACACACTCGACGAGAACGGGCAGTCGATCCTGTTGCTCAACCGGCGTGGCTATGCGACGACGATCCAGTGCCCCGCTTGTGGCCACGTCGTGGCGTGCCCTGATTGTGACATGCCGCTGACGCATCACCGCGATGGCGGCAAAGCGGCCTGTCATTACTGCGACTACACGATTCCGACGCCTCCCTGGTGCCCCGCCTGTCGCTTTGATGGCATCCGCTACGGCGGTCTGGGCACACAGAAACTGGAGGTCGAAGCGAAGGGACGATTTCCCAGCGCCCGTGTCGCGAGAATGGACAGCGACACCATGCGGCGGCCCGGCAGTCACCAACGGTTACTGTCAGAATTCCGCCGAGGCGAAATCGACATCCTGCTGGGCACGCAGATGATCGCCAAGGGCCTGGATTTTCCAAACGTGCTCCTGGTTGGCGTCATCAATGCGGACAGCGCCCTGCACTTTCCAGACTTCCGCGCGGCGGAACGCACGTTTCAGCTCGTCACCCAAGTCGCGGGTCGCACGGGTCGGGGGGATCGCGGCGGGCGCGTGATCGTGCAAACGTTTACACCGGAGCACCCGGCCATCCAAGCCGCGTCACGACACGACTACGAACAGTTCGTCACCGACGAAATGGTCAATCGCCGCAAGTTCCAGTACCCACCGCTCGGCAGCGTGGCCCGAATCATTATCCGTGGACCGGCGGAAGAAAAAGTGGAATCCGTGGCGGATGCCATGCTGGCACGGCTGCAAGCGGCTCAAAAGGCCACGGGCAGCCAGGTACGGATGCTCGGCCCGGCCCCACCTCCCATCTACAAACTTCGTGGCAAGTATCGCTTCCACTTGTTGCTGCAGGCCGTCGAGTCAGCTGTCTTGGGCGACGTGATTCGACGAGGCCTGAAGGAGTTTAAACTGGATCCGAAAGACGCGGTTGAGTACGTCATCGACATTGATCCTGTTAGTATGCTTTAGCATCTGGAGTTCGCACTGATGGAAGTCCATCGACAACGTTGCCAGACCTGCGGCTCCATGGAAGTTCGCAACATCCTGGTCCGAGACTCAGTGCAGTCGGTCTATGTTCGCTGTGCTGCCTGTGGCGAGCTTGTGGCGCGGTATGAACTGAAGGACTACTACCACCACGGGAAAGGGATTGAGTCCTATCTGCGCGCCCATGGCGCTAAGAGCGGTGACAGTGGTCGCACATGGCTACGTGATTTCAACGCCAGCCAAAAGAAAGCGGAAGAAGGCTATCAGGCCGCTTTGGAGGAACTGAAACGCCGCCAAAAGGAAATCTGACTGGTCTCATACCAGTCATGATGGGTTCAGACCCATGCCATTCGTGTTGATTCAGACGTTAGACGGCTGCATGACCAGCGAGTACCAACCCGTCGAATAGGTTTCAAAACCGGGTGCCTTCGCATGACCGATGCAGTAGCGTTGTTCTTCGAAGTCGCCGGTGAAGAATCCCTTGGCTCTGGTACGCACCCGATCGAACTGAGGCAGGCTTAATGCGTCGCCGATTCGATGGTCTCGATTGCTGGCCAAGACTTGACCGCTCTCATTCACGATGAACGCCAGGGTCGTGCCCTTCTCTTCATCCGCCACAGGAATGCTATTCAAGATCGGATTCGCCAACCCGCTCCAGTTGAACAGAATGCCGAGGACGCCCAAGGGTTGGCCGTGGCTGTCTCCGTTGGAACGGACCGCACAGGAGTAGGCGAGAGCAGGCTGGCTGTCCACCAAAGGAGACACGTGCGCGGATTGGAATCCGTATTCATCGCCACTGTGAGACGACAGCGACTGTTGAAACCACTCGGCCCGACTTTGGTTCTCACCGACGCTGCGGAATCGGTGCGGTCGCCCATTCGCAACCACCGTGCCGTCGGAACCACACAGCACCAAATCATGGTAGACCGTGTAGGCGTCCAAGATGACGCCCAATCGCTTCGACGCGAACTGGAACGCGTCTGTTGTCTCGCTCGTCAAGGCGTCGACAAGACTCCCGTCCGTCGCCCACCATCGCACGTCACAAGTGCGTTCGTAGAGGTTCCGGTCGATCAGATCAATGTTCACGAGCGCCAAGTCGCTCAGCCGTGTGCCGCGAACGGATGTGTCAATCAGTTCCATCAGTTGACTGGTCTTGTCGCGTGTCCGACTGGCCATGTCTTCCGCGATCAAGGATGTCTTGTCCGACAGTGTCTGCATCTCTTCCGCCACGACACTGAACGCCGCGCCATAACTCCCTGCTCGAGCCGCCTCGATCCTGGCGTTCAAAGCCAAGACCTTCGTCTCGGAGTTCACCGAATGGATCTCCGCGATCGCGGATTCAAGCGCCGTCGAAAGCTCTTGCACCATGCCCGTCACGCCCGACTGCGACGGTGCAACCTTGTTTTCTGTGGATGCTCGCTGCGCTGCAGTGAGGGTGGGCGTCAGGTCCGTCGAGGATGCTTCCAAGGTGGCTGCGTTGGATGACATGCTTGACTTCTCGCGAGGCAATGGATTCGATGAGTGATGCCTGGATCTTCCGTAGCCCTTCGAATGTTTGCTCGCGCTCACCCGCGACGCCTCAGAATCGGAAGTGGGAAGTCAAATCTCAGCACCCGTAAAACCGGCCGCATCGGTCCTAACGGTCGTGATGCCAGCGACCTAGGTCAATTCAAACTGACCAGCGGGTACAATAGGGGCGAATGTCGACCGCGCACGGAAGCCACCGCTTTCAATTCACCAACCCACGACTGCAATACCATGCGACACGCTCCGATTGCCGCCCAATCTCCCAGACCCGGCAAAGCGACCATCCCAGGAATGCTGCTGGTCGCGACACTTGCATGGATGGTTCCGCTGGCTCCCGCCGATGACGCAGTGCGGGCGGACGAGATCGCCGACGCGACATCACCGGATTCCCTCGATCGACAGATCGATGCGATGGCCAATCGAGGCATCGAGTTTCTTCGCAATCGCGGCCAGGCCGATGACGGTTCGTTCAGCGGCAACACGGGGGCGGCTGTCACCGCCCTTTGCGTGAGGGCGATCTTGGAGCATCGGCCCAACGCTGCGAAGACGGACCCCGTTGTTCAGAACGCCCTCGCATATCTGGAATCCCAGTTCCAGCCATCCGGCGGCATCCACGCGGTGGGATCCAAGTACCGCAACTATGAAACGGCGATTTCGGTGCTGGCTTTGGTCCGCGCGAACGACGACGGTCGCTACGACAGCCAACTGCAACGTGCGGAGTCCTTTCTCAAGCAAATTCAATGGGATGAGAGTGAAGGCATCACAGAGGCGGACCCCGCGTATGGCGGTGCCGGTTACGGCAGTCATTCGCGCCCCGATCTTTCCAACACCTCCTTCATGGTCGAAGCCCTACGCGAACTGGGAAATGATGCCGACGACGAGGCAATTCAAAAGGCTTTGAAGTTCGTGCTCAGGACGCAGAACATGGCCGAAAATGGAAACGACACCGAGCACGCGGACAAGATCGGTGACGGTGGCTTCTATTACACACCCGCTGCCGGCGGCCAAAGCAAGGCCGGCGAATCAGCCGAAGGCGGACTGCGAAGCTATGGTTCCATGACCTACACCGGGCTGCGCAGCATGATCTATGCCGGCCTGGACCAGGACGACCCGCGCGTCTTCGCGGCACTGGACTTCATTCGCGAGACTTATTCTCTCGACACCAATCCAGGAATGGGCGCGCAAGGTCTTTACTACTACTACCACACCTTCGCAAAAGCCCTGAACGTGGCCGAGATTGAAACCATTGACGACAGCGAGGGCGCCGTGCACGACTGGCGGGCGGAGTTGATTGCCAAACTCAAAGCTGCTCAACAAGATGACGGCGCTTGGGTCAACACCGAGAGCGGCCGGTGGATGGAAGGGGACCGGCAGTTGGTGACGGCCTACACCTTGTTGGCACTGGCTCAGGCACGCCAGTCAGAATGAACGTCCCGTCGGGCTCCGCGGAATCCGCATCCGATCCCCCGCAGTACGTTTGTCGCTACGGGACCATGCGTTCGCTCGGCGTGATGTCCGCCCACGATGCGTTTCAGTACGGGGACGAAGTGGTTGTGCGTACGGATCGGGGGACGGAAATCGGCACGGTGCTCTGCCAGGCCACCCCCGCGTCGCTGGACGCCTTGGTCGAACCGACCGAAGGACGCATCCTTCGTCGCCTGAACCCGACCGACGCGGCGGACTGGAAACAAGTGTCCTCGCTGACACGCAAGGATCTGGAAGCCTGCCAACCACATGTGGACGCGTGCAAACTGCCAATTCGATTGATCGATGTCGAACGCTTGCTGGGGGGCGAACGCGTGATCATCTATTTTGCAGCCGACGGCCGCGTCGACTTTCGCGCGCTCGTGAAGCGACTGGGCCGCGAATTTCAAACACGAATTGAGATGCGGCAGATCGGTATCCGCGATGAGGCGAAGCTGCTTGCCGATTACGGCGACTGTGGGCAAGAGGTCTGCTGCAGTCGTTTTCTCAGCAAGATGCCCCCGGTGTCCATGCGGATGGCAAAACTCCAGCGGGCCTCACTGGATCCGACTAAAATATCTGGGCGTTGCGGTCGATTGAAATGCTGCCTACGTTACGAGTTCGACACGTATCAGTCACTTGCCAACGCGTTGCCTCAACCGGGCAACCGAATCCTGACGCGAGACGGTGAGATGGTTGTGATTGCGCAAGACGTTTTGTCACAACAACTCGTCGTGCGTACCGACGACAATCGACGCGTGATGATGCCCGCCGGTGATGTCGTCCAGATCCTCGCTGACAACTGAACCCCAAGTGCTCGTGAACTCCCGTGCTCGCATTTCCCGACGTGACCCCCTGACCCATGAATCAATCCATCAAAGCGATGCGCGATCTGCTTCGTGAAGATCGACGATTCAAGCTCGAAGCCTATCAGTTCATACGTGAATCCCTGCAGTTCGCCCATGAGAACCTCGACAAGATCGGGCCACTGGGACACGCACCCGGAGACGACCCGGATGTGGTCGAAGCACGGCACCTGACCGGGCAGCAGCTCTGCGAGGCTTGCCGGCTCTACGCCACCGAACAGTATGGGTACCTGGCTCAGATGGTGTTGAGCCGCTGGGGCCTTCGTTGCACGGGCGACTTTGGCGAGTTGGTCTATAACCTCATTCGCATCGAGCAGATGCGAAAGAGCCCGTCGGACCGCCGGGAAGACTTTGATGACGTCTATGACTTTGAGGATGCCTTCCAGCCCCAGTTTGAACTCGCAACATCCGACGAGGAATAGGCAAAGCCGATGCGCAGACATGGGAGCACCGGCTTTCGAGGCCCGTACGTGAGTTCACGCGTCCGCGTCGCCTGTTTGCTTCTGGTTGTCTTGTGTCCGCTCTCACGCGTGTTCGCGCAAGACGGACCCAAAGCGGAACGATCGACAGTCGTTGCGCTGAGCCCTCCGGTCGAAGAAGCGCGACGGACGTACCAAGGGCGTATCGTCGCCAAACCCATGTCGCACCTCGGTGCAGCCTGGCTGATACGCCCCGAGCGCAACCAAGAGGAGAAAGCTCAAGAGGCGTTTGGTGTCCTGGCCATCGAGCCAGGCATGGTCATCGCCGACATTGGCTGCGGCAACGGATACTGGACCATGCCGATGGCACGTGCCTGCAAGGAGCAAGAGGAAGCCGATGCGTTGCCCACCTCAGAACCGAGCACCGAGCTGCGCGGCGTTGTGCTGGCTGTCGACATCCAGCCGGAAATGCTCACGAAGCTGAGACGCAACGCGGCACGCGGCAAGGTGAATAATATCGAGCCGGTCTTGGGTGGAGTCGAGAACCCCAAGCTACCCCGGGACGCCGTCGACCTGGTCTTGATGGTGGACGTCTACCATGAGTTTTCGCACCCCGAGAGCATGCTGTGGCACATTCGCAACGCGCTCCGGCCCGAAGGCGTGATCGCCTTGCTGGAGTATCGAGCCGAAGATCCGAGTGTTCCGATCAAGCCGCTCCACAAGATGGGGAAGAATCAGATCATGAAAGAATACGCTGCCAACGGCCTGAAATTGGTCCGGGAGTACAACGAGCTTCCCTGGCAACACCTCATGTTCTTTGCCCGCGATGACAGTCCGTTAGAAGCCATCGATCCTGAGCCTTTCCTGGCTGACTAGTGCTTTGTCCACACCTGATTCTTGAGTTGCAGTGTTCGTAGCTCGGCTCTCCGAGCCGAGTATTCACGGCTCGGAGAGCCGTGCTACTAAGAGACCAGCCCCAACCTAAAAGATGAACAAAGCATTAATCAGGAAGCGGGGACGTTTGCTCTGGGCCGCTGAACTGCGTGATGTCAAACGATTGTTTCTGCTCTTGTTCCATCAGTTTGATGCGGCTTTCGAGTCGCTCGATGCGACGCAACAACTTGGGAATCGTATCGTGATCCTCCTTGGCACGAACAGGACGTGGCACCGGAGGGTACGCCAGGTGACGCTGCATCGCACCAAAGAGATAGGTGGGGTCCTTCCGACGGTTCGCCAAAGCAATGCGTCCTTCTCGCTCGCCGAATAGCCACGGCCCTTTGCCGCTCAGCTCCTCGCCCGCGGCCTGCAGTTGACGGCGGTACTCGTTGCTGACCAAGAACAGGAGGTCGGCCAAGTCCACCAGACCGACTTGTGCCCGCAACTTCAATAGCCAGCGTTTCCAATCGTCATCGAACGCCGGGTCCGACGCCATCGCAGTCAGCCCCGCGTCATAACCAAGCCGATTCCGACAGAGTGTTTCAAATTGAAAGAAGAAGAAGCCGCTGCGGAGGCGCTGTTGCAGGGCTCCCTCCTCGGTGGGCTGGGCAGGCCTCGCGGGCATTCGCGGAAGCGGCGCTTTGCCAGAAACCGACGTCACACCACCGCCGCTGGGTTGCCCCGTCAACTGTCCCACATAGTCGCGCCGCAAACACGCGTCGAAATGGAGAATCTGGAGGGCCAGCGGCATGAGAAACCTTCCCGACTCACTCTCGGCTTCGCCAATCAAGTACGTCTGGAAAGGCGAAAAGTAGTGCGACAGCTTCGCCATCGCAGGCATCATGAGGCCGCTGTGACGAAGCTCCGTCAGCAGGTAGTCGACCGCCATGGGCAAACGCGTCGTCGTTAGAAGCTCGTGCCGCAGCTGGCTGAGCAACTCCTGGGTCGGGATTTGCTCCTCGGCACGCTGACGCAACAGGTCAAAGAGGTAGGCCTGTTCGACGTATTCCGCGTGGTCAAGCAAAGCTTCAGCTTCTCCAAAGGGGTGCATCGCCCCAGTCGTTCCAAACAAGACGCGAAATCAAGCATCCGTCGCGTCTTCCCAGGCTCGTAACCTGCGGATGAGCCGTCACAAGTATCCCGCCGCAGCTTGATTTTCGGGTAGCGAAACTCGTCAAGAGTTTCGGCCTGCCCAAGAAAGCCGAAAGACTCGACGTCTTTCGCTACGTATGCAACCGCATTTTGAGCTGCGGCGGAGGACCCGTCTACAGCAGCTCCTTCCTGGGGTCGAAGCCTCGCCGACAGGCACCCTTTCGCACGCTTCCAACGCGGGCACACCGACACCCTTGTCGCATTCCAAGGATTTGCGAGGGCCCGCAAAGGGAGAATGCGGCCCACTATGGGGTTCTCTCGCGGTTTTCAACACTTCCATTCACGAAAAAGCCGCTTTTAGGCGAAATACAATTGACGACTTTTGTGTCGCGTAATAATGTTCGCACATAGTTGCTTGGCGATCACGCGGTAGCAGCAGCCCGCTCTGCCCGGTCGGTCCATCGCATCCCTCACCCGCCACCATCGTGAATCGAGGCATCCCATGATCGGATTGCTTGGTCTGTGTTCGTTTGCTCTTTTGGCATGGGCGGTCGTGCCGTCCTGGTGGTCTGACGGCCACCATCGCAGTGTTCGAAAGATCGTGACCACCCTCGCGGCGTTGCAGTGCGTCAGTGCCAGCGTGGGTCTCATTTGCTGGCTGGTCACCAATAGAACGGCGATCGACAGCATTTGGTGGCAGTCGACGCAGACACCCTTGTCGATCGGCTTTCGCTACGACGGCGTCTCCGGGTTGATGTTCACGTTGGTCAGCTTCGTCGGCTGGATCATCTGTCGTCATTCGGTTCGCTACCTCGATGGCGAGGTGCGTCAGGGTCGTTACTTCCGCTGGACCGCCGTGACGCTGGGGGCGGTCAGCCTGATGGTGCTCTCGGGCAACCTGTTGATGTTCATCCTGATGTGGGTCTCGACCAGCCTGGGCCTTCATCAGCTGTTGATGCACTACGGCGATCGGCCGGGCGCGTCACGAGCGGCTTGGACCAAGTTCACCATCAGTCGGGTCGGCGATGCGGCCCTGATTGCGGCCATGGTCCTCCTTTTCCGGTCCGTCGGTTCCTTGGATTTCGGTGCCATCTTCGCAGCGATGCCAGCGACCTCCGAAGGCAGCCCGATGATCACCGCGGCGGGATGGTTGTTGATGGTCGGTGCCGTCACGAAATCGGCTCAGTTTCCAACGCATATCTGGCTTCCGCAAACGATGGAGACGCCCACGCCCGTGTCTGCCTTGATGCACGCCGGGATCGTCAACGCAGGTGGCTATTTAATCGTACGAACCAGCCCGATCGTGTCACTGGTGCCGTCGGCCATGACCGCACTGATCCTTGCCGGTGGCATCACCGCCATCTACGCGTCGCTGGTCATGCTCACGCAGACAAGCGTCAAGCGATCGCTGGCTTACTCCACCATCGCTCAGATGGGATTCATGCTCCTGCAATGTGGGTTGGGTGCCTTCTCCGCCGCGATGCTTCACATCGTCGCGCACTCGCTTTACAAGGCACACGCCTTCCTTGGCTCTGGGAGCATCTTGAAAACAGAGGCGCGGTCCGCGGATGCCCTGGAACCGACGCAGAAGGTGGGTTGGGCGACCATGGTGACTGCCTTCGCACTTTGTGTGGTCACCTACTTTGGCATGGCCGTCATCGCGGGCGTCTCACCGACGGAGAAGCCGAGCGGCTTTCTGCTCGGCATGGTGATCGTTTTGGCCGTGGCTCACTGGTTGCTTGAATCGATTCGAATGGGTTCCGCTTGGTTCACATCACGGGCCAGTTTGATCGGCCTTCTGCTGATGATCGGCTATCTCGCGTCCTATCGCCTCATCGACTTTGTGGTGGCAGGTGACGTCGGTGCCTTGGCAATCACCGGGTCGATGTGGGCTGCGACCGGAATCGTGTTGGTCGGCTTTGGGGCCCTCTTCGCGTTCCATCGACTGCTCGCTTCTGAGACGCGTCCGCGCTGGCTCATCAACCTTCATGTTCACGCTTCCAACGGCTTCTACCTGGAGGCACTCGTTCGACGATTCTTCAACCCCTTGGCGAGCAGCTGACGCCAGCCCGCAACCGACCCAAGCCCGACGCCGAAAAACCAAGCCTGAAAGGAAACGTCATGTCAAATCTCGAGTCCACATCGACCTGGACATCCGCGCCCAACGCACAAGCCGATACGGTGCCCGCCAATGGGACGGCCCAAGCCGCGTCTGCATTTTCGCAGATGCACCCGTTTGAACGGGTGGAAGAGACCATCCAACGCGTTGAGTCGCTGATTGCACCGGTCTGGCCGCTGCAGGACTATGTTGCCGTCAACCCGTACCGAGGCCTCGCCGACCGCAGCTTCATGGATGCCCGAGCGTTCCTCCGCATTTTTTCCGATTGCGAGACGCTGATGCCGCTGGCGCACTTCGCAGCCCAGTTCCACGCCGGCAAGTTCAGCAAGCATCACATTGCAGCGGCAATCGAGGAGTTGGACCGCGATGGTATGGTCAAACAGCAACGCTGGAATGCCAAAGGGATCACGGACCAGTTGCAGTCCTACCCTGTGGACGATGTGCTTCTGGAGGACAGTGTTCCGCGCGCGAACACGGAACGCGGTATTCGGACGGTTTCCCAGTACATCGACCAAACGTCAGATTTCGATTGGTCCAAGTCAGTCCTGGATGAGATCTCGCGGCACTGTGGAGCTTACTACGACGAAGGACAATCCAGCTGGGCCTACCCCTGGCAGCATCTGCCGCTCTACCAGGCCTGGCGCGAAGCGGCTCAAGTCGATCGCAACTTTGAGCTCCTCGGCGTTCCGGGTTTCCGTCAGCACGTGTCGCAGCTACCTCACAGTCCCAAGGCCGCATTGGTTCAATTGCTTCAACAACTCAACGTGCCCGAAGCTCTCTGGGAGACCTTCCTGCTTTGCCAGTCCTTTGCGCTTCCAGGCTGGTCCGCTTGGGCGAAGTACCAGGTGGAACAGGCCGAGTCGAACGGGCGATCTTCCGATGACTTCATCGCGCTCTTGGCCATCCGCCTCGCCTACGATGTGGCCCTCGCATCACATCATGGCTTGTCCATCGATTGGGCCTCGCTCGGAGAAGACGCGGTGACGCACACGTCCGAGCAACAGGCGCCCGGCGATGATGCCTACTTGCGTCTCACCTTGCTACGCGCCATCGAAATCGCGCAACGCGACTCAGTGCTCGCAGAAATGGACACGTCTCACGCGTCCCCGTCGGAGTCGTCCGCGCGCCCGCTTGCTCAGATGGTGTTTTGCATCGACGTTCGATCCGAGCGATTTCGGCGTCAACTGGAATCCGTCACGACGTCGGTCGAGACCATGGGATTTGCTGGCTTCTTCGGGATTCCACTTGAGTTCGTGCCCTTTGGCGCGGAAGACGGACACAGTCATGTCCCCGCGTTGATTCAGCCGTCGTTTCAAGCGCACGAGTGCCTGGTGGATCATGACGGGCACAAGGACGCTTCGCGCATCGAGGCCTCCAAAGTCAAACGGGGACGGATTCGAACGGTTCGTAAGCTGTGGAAGCAATTCCAAACCTCCGCGGCCGGCTGCTTCCCATTTGTGGAATCCACCGGCTTGTTCAATGGTTTCACCCTCCTGCGTCGTTCACTCGCCTGGACGAGCAGCACCAAGCCGTGCTCCGATGGCATCGAAGCGGAGGACCGGTCCCATCTACGACCTGACCTTACCCGCCTAGCCGACCAAGGCCTGGATACCCAGGCACAGGTCACCATGGTGGAATCCGCGCTGACAAACCTGAGCCTCACCGATGGCTTCGGTCGCTTGGTTGTTTTCTGTGGCCATGGCTGCCAAACCGAGAACAACCCCTTGGAAGCAGGCCTGGACTGCGGTGCTTGCGGAGGCCATTCCGGTGAACCCAATGCGCGTTTCGCCGCGATGCTGCTCAATGCACCGGAGGTTCGCGAGGGTTTGAAAGAACGAGGCATGGAGGTGCCGGAAGACACCTGGTTCATCGGGGCCAAACACAACACCACGACGGACGAAGTCACCCTGCATGACGTTGACCTGGTGCCCGCTTCGCACCGCGATGACATTGTTCAACTCCGGCAGTCGCTCGCGACCGCGTCATCTCAGACGCGTCGAGAACGGCAGCCCACACTCGATGGCGAAGCACAATCGTCGGACTCGATGCGTCGGGCACGCGACTGGGCAGAAGTTCGCCCCGAATGGGGACTCGCGGGCAACTCGCTCTTCATCGTTGCTCCGCGAGACGTCTCCAAGTCGATCAACCTGAACGGCCGTGCTTTCTTGCATGATTACCGTGCCGAAAACGATCCGGAAGGCAAGGTGCTGGAAGGCATCATGACCGCTCCCATGGTGGTGACCAACTGGATCAACCTGCAGTACTACGCGTCAACGGTGGATCAACCGCACTTTGGGAGTGGTTCCAAGACGGTGCACAACGTGGTCGGCGGCTTTGGGGTGCTCTCAGGAAACGCAGGTGACTTGCAAACCGGGCTGCCCTGGCAATCCCTCCACGATGGGACACGGTTCCAGCACACACCTCAGCGTCTCCAGGTGGTGATCACGGCGCCCCGCTCACGGATCGAATCCATCCTGGAACGCAACGAGGACGTGGCAAATCTGGTCCACAACGGATGGCTGCATCTGGTTGCGATCGACGAGGCCGTGCCCTTCCGACGCACGCCCCAGGGCACGTGGGAGCCGCTTGAATCTCACGCGGCAGCAACGGCCGCGTGAAATGCCAGCCGTGCGACGGCTGAGGGTGTTTCGACAGCGCCGGGAGAGTTCCCCGGCGTATGCCGCTCTTCTACGATGTCAGCATGACAGCATCGGAAGAGTTATTGACCGTTCGTGCGACGCGTTTTGACGACTGGCGGAACACGGCGCGACGTCTGCTCGTCTCCGGCGTCGCGCCTGAAGCAATTCACTGGATCGACGGTCGTTCCCGGACCGGACGACGACAGGAGACGCTGTTCGGCCCAGTCGACGACCCGACGCCATCCGCCGACCACGTCCCGAGCACCGCCTCCACCTTCCATGTGCCCAACACGTACGTGAGCCTGGCGCGACGCGTTGCTTGCCACCGTGACCCGCAACGTTGGGAACTGCTTTATCGCGTGCTGTGGCGTTTGACGGGAGGCGAGAAACACCTGTTGCAGGACGCCAGTGATCGCGACGTGGTGCGACTGAGTGCAATGGAGAAATCCATCCGCAGAGACGCCCACAAAACCAAGGCATTCGTTCGCTTCCGAGAGACCCAAGACGAACAGGGCCCTCGGTTTATCGCCTGGCATCGACCGGATCATTACATTTTGGAGATCACGGCCGATTTCTTTGCCCGTCGATTCGACGTCATGCGCTGGGCGATCCTGACGCCCGATGAGTCAGTCGGATGGGACGGCAACTCGCTCCAGTTTGGCGAAGGTGTGCCCCGCAGCGAAGCTCCCAAAGAAGATGAATGGGAAACGCTTTGGAAGACCTACTATGCCAACATCTTCAACCCGGCACGCATCAAGCTCAATGCGATGAGGGCCGAGATGCCAAAGAAACATTGGCCGACCATGCCCGAGACGGCGCTCATTGATGACCTCGTACGCGACGCCGGGAAACGCGTCGATACCATGCGATCGCATGTTGAAGGGAGCGTGACCGCGAAGAGCTACTTGCCGACAGCGGGCGCTCCCAGTCTGGATCAACTACGGGACGCCGCCAAACGCTGTGAAGCTTGTGAGTTGCACGAAGCAGCCACGGCAACCGTCTTTGGAACGGGTCCGCCCCACGCCTCGTTGGTGCTCGTAGGGGAACAACCGGGCGACCAAGAAGACTTGGTAGGCCTGCCCTTCGTGGGACCCGCCGGTCGCTTGCTCGACGAGATCCTCGCGGAGGTTGGCCTGGACCGCAACGAGATTTACGTCACCAATGCTGTCAAGCACTTTCACCATCGTGACACCGGCAAACAGCGTTTACATCTCAAACCCTCCGCCCGTCACACCGCTGCTTGCCGACCTTGGCTCGATGCGGAGTTGGCCACCATCCGCCCGAAGATGGTGGTCGGTCTCGGTGCAACGGCAGCAAGCGTGCTGTTGGGGCCGGCCTTCCGAATCACCAAGCAACGCGGCGAAGTCCACACAACCGATTACGCGCGTTGGACGATGGCCACCTATCACCCGTCCGCCATCTTGCGGTCCGCGAACGCGGATGCCCAACAGAAGATGCGACAGCTGCTCACCGAAGACCTCCGCAACGCAGCCGATCACCTCAGAATGCTGCAGGGTGGCGACGCGTGACGCTGCAACTGGACACACCAAGGCGTCCTCCTTCTCATGTCGGGCTATGATGCCTGGAAGAATCCTAACCCGAGGCGTTGGTTTTGAAGTTGCGCTTTTCAGCCACGAAGTGGCGGCACATTCATAGCCGGGCCCGTCAGGGCCCGGATGAACCCCAGTGAAACACCAAGCCCTGGAGGGGCGGCACAGAGCGTGATTGTGCCGCCCCTTCGGGACTATTGCTTGGGTTGGCTCTCGGAACGGGCGGTTGGCACCGCCGGCTGAGCCTGTATCGGCCCTCCGGGCCTAGAATCGCAACTTCAAAACGCGTGAGCGAGGAACCGTGCCGAGCAAGCTCCCCACGAGACGTTTTTTTGAAGCCACACGTAAGCCAAACCGATCTCAAATGGAACCCGCAGTGCGAAGTCGTTACCTACCTAAGACGTCGATAAAAGGTCATTCGCAACCCCATGCAATCGTCCTCACGGGCGCGTTGCTCGGCTGC
Source organism: Planctomycetota bacterium (assembly GCA_039189905.1). Classification (GTDB taxonomy): domain Bacteria; phylum Planctomycetota; class Planctomycetia; order Pirellulales; family Pirellulaceae; genus Rhodopirellula. Next base: position 29,361 of record JBCCYK010000001.1, on the reverse strand, counting down.
GTTTGTCTTCTTGAAAGCGTTCATGCTCAAGAGACGACAAGACCCATCATCCTGGCGCACTACATGCCATGGTATGAGGCCAAACCCGCCGGCAATCGCTGGGGTTGGCACTGGACGATGGACCACTTTGACCCCGCGCAGCGCACGCAAGGTCGTCGCGAGGTGGCGTCCAAGTACTACCCGCTAATCGGTCCCTATGACTCGGGTGATGCGGATGTCTTGGAATTCCACCTTCTGACGATGTACGCCGCCGGCATCGATGGCGTGATCGTGGACTGGTATGGTTTGACCGGCTTTCGTGATTACGGCCTTCTGCATCGGAACACCACCAGCGTGCTTCAGATGTGCGAACGGCTGCGGATGAAGTTTGTCATCTGCTACGAGGATCAAACCGTTCCCGCGCTCGTTGCGGGGAGTCGACTCGCGTCCGCCGATCGAGTTTCCCACGCCACGAAGGAGATCAACTGGCTCAGCAAGCATTGGTTTCGCTCGCCGAGCTACGTTCGTTTCAACAAGCGACCTGTGCTCCTATCATTCGGCCACGCGGGATTGAACGACGACGAGTGGCGCCAGTGTTTGGAACGCTTGGACGTCCCAGTCCGCTACTACAGTCAAGACTATCGTCGGCCCGGCGCCACCGGCGGATTTGCTTGGCCCGTCCCGCAACAAGGGCTCGAGCACACAAGACGGTTTCTGGAAAGATCCTCCGAGTGGCCCGACGCGATTCCCGTCGCCTACCCGCGATTCGACGACGTCTATGCGCAAGGAAAGGTAAACGACGGTTACCCTGAGATCCCAGACGGGGAAGGTGAAACCTTTCGTTGGACACTTGACCAAGCGCTGCGTGCAAATCCTCGGATCATCCAAATCGCCACTTGGAACGACTGGGGCGAAGGGACCCAGATCGAACCCAGTCTCGAATTTGGCTATCGAGATTTGGCACACCTGCGATCACGACTCTCCAATCAAGGCGTGACGTCCAATGTGGCTTTGCAACTCCCGCTCTGGCTCTACCGCTATCGCAAATCAGCGGGCGGGGACCTGGCCATCGCAAATGCGATTGCCGATCAGATTCGAAACGAAGAACTGGAGAACGCGCGGGACCGTCTGAGCGAACTCGGATTCGCGGGTACGAAGAAGCAAGAGCCTAGGATCCCCCCGCAACCCAACAATCAGTTCCAACCCTAGCGAAAGCCGCCAAGTCTTGACGCTTCTCGCCGATCGCCACCACTGAAACGCAGCCACACCAAGACAACCCTCCCGCGGCTTGCCGTGGGAGGGTCGGCCCGCGTTAGCGTGGCCGGGGAGGGCCTGTCGCAAGAAAACAATCACGCTCACAAGACATCGTACCCGCGCCCTCCCCGAAATCTCGCTTCAAGCTCGATTTCGACCCTCCCTACGTTGCGCGTGGGAGGGTGAATTTGGTGGCGATCAGCGAGAAGTGTCCCAGTCTTTGGACTTCCTTGCGGTAGACCGAGACTCTTGGCGAGTCTTGCGACCCGAAAATTGAGCTGAGTCCGAACAACGAGAGCGGCTCGCGAAACGTGACTCACACGATGATGTCGTGCACCACGTTGCCATGGACATCCGTCAACCGAAAATCGCGGCCGGCGTAGTTGTAGGTCAGTCTCGTGTGGTCCAAACCGAGCAAGTGCAACACGGTCGCATGCCAATCGTGAATGTGGCATGGCTTCTCAACCGCCTCGAAGCCGTGCTCATCCGTGGCCCCGTAACTCATGCCGCCACGAACGCCGCCACCCGCCATCCAGATGGTGTAACCCTTGTTGTTGTGGTTTCGACCGTCGCCACCTTGAGCCGATGGCGTCCGACCAAACTCACCGCCCCAGATCACGAGCGTCTCGTCCAACATGCCGCGTTGATCCAAGTCCGTCAGCAGAGCTGCAATCGGTTGATCACACGCTTCGGCCCTTGCCCCGTGATCGGCCTGCAAGCGTCGATGCTGATCCCAGTTCCCGTGTGAAATCTCGATGAATCGGACACCCGCCTCGGCAAACCGTCTCGCCATCAGGCACTGCCGACCGAAGGTCTCAGTCGCACCACCGTCCGCACCGTAGCTCGCCAGGGTTGATTCTGTTTCATCGGACAAATCCATCACCGTTGGGATCGCGTCCTGCATGCGGAACGCAAGCTCATAGGATTGGATGACCCCATCAAGACCCGGATGCTCGTTGGCTTGCTGACGATGCTTCTTGTTAAGCGCATCGACGAAGCGAAGCTGCGCCGCTTGTTGCGTTCGTGTGAGGCGAGGGTTCTTGATGTCGGGCAACGACGTGTTGCGGGCGAGACGTGCGAGTGGTCCCCCGGCACCCACCTTGGTCCCACCGAACACCGACGGAAGAAACGCGCTCCCGTAAATGTTGGAATTGCCCGCCGGTGGCGCGATGGAGATGAAGCCAGGAAGGCTGTCATTCTCCGTCCCCAGCCCATACAAGGCCCAGGCACCCAAAGAGGGACGCACGAACTGAGCCGTCCCCGTGTGCATCTGTGTCAGCGCCCCGGGATGCACCGGCTGGTCACAATGCATGGACCGCATCAAACACAACTGGTCCGCATGCTTGGCAACGTTCGGGAACAGATCGGAAATCCACAGCCCGGAATCACCATGTTGATCAAAGGTCCACGGTGACTTCAAAAGCGAACCACCGTACTTGCCGTTTCGACCGTGGTCCTTCTCAAGCTGGGGCTTGTAGTCAAAGGTGTCGACGTGCGAAGGGCCGCCCTGCATGCACAGAAAGATCACCCGTTTCGCACGTGCCGGGAAGTGAGGCTGCTTCGATGCGAGCGGACTGAGTTCCGCTGGCTCGCCCGTCTGTTCGGCAGCGGAGACTCGTTGAGCGAGGTCGGCCAACGCAACGAAACCGAATCCCGCCGACGTTCCACGTAGCCAATCACGTCGTGTCGATGTCATCTTGTGGGCCCTTCTCAGTCCAGGTATCGAAATTCAGTGGAAGCAAACAATCCTTGACAGAGCACCGCCAGAGACTGCTTCAGATCCATCCCATCGCGTCGCAGTGACGCCAGCAAATGCGAAGCCGCCGAGCGTTCCGAGCTAGAAGGTGTCCTCGCCAAGGTCAGACGGAACGCGCCCGCGATCTGCTCGCTGGCGCGATATTCCGATGACAAGCGATCGGCCATCGCATCGGCCGCGCGCAAGACCATCGGGTTGTTCATCATGAAGAGCGCTTGGTTGGGCGTGTCGGAGGCTTCGCGATCCCCCACGATCCGATCGGGGTCCGCCAAATCAAAGACTTCCAAAGCACGCGGCAGTTGATTGCGAATCATCGGCATGTAGACGCTTCGATAATTGGCATCGGGGACGTCCGTGGGACTTGCCGTGGCCGCCTCCGCAATCCGTTCGCGGATTCGATCCGAAGCCCCCGCCATCCGACTGGTGAAACGCGACATGCCAGCGCCGGGAGCCGACGACGGACCTCGCCGCGTCGGCGGCTGACGGAATCGATTGCCACGGAACGCCTCATAGCCTTGCTGCCGAGCACGCTCTCGTTCTTCCGCGATGGCGTTCTCCGTCGCTTTTCGAATCGCCTCCCGGGGATCCCCGATCTGACCGCCCCGCACGCGTGCATAGCCGGTTTCAGCCACGAGCGAACCCCTGGGACGTGCTCGATCCAGCACTCCCGCAACGTGCAACATCCCATCACGCATGGCTTCGGCTTCCAAACGCCGCGGTTCCGCTCGCCAGTAACGTGCGTTGTCGGGATCATACGCGTGCGACCGTTCATCGAATGTGGTGTCCATGCGATAAACACGCGACGTCACGATTGCCTTGACCAAGGTCTTGGTGGACCACCCGGAACGAACAAAACCGTCCGTGAGATAGTCCAGCAGCTCGGGGTGGGATGGAGCCTTTCCCGTCGAGCCAAAATCATCGGGAGTGGATACCAAACCGTGTCCCATCAGGTGCGACCAGACACGATTGACGTAAACACGGGGCGTCAGTGGGTTTTCATTCGACGCGATCCATTCCGCCAACTCGCGTCGACCGCTCTGGCCAGAGGGAATGGAAATCGCATGCTCGGCAAATAACTCGGGAATGCCGCGACGCACGGAATCGGCAGGCAAGTCGATTTCACCACGCACCAAGATCGCTGCGTCACGAATCACCTCGTTCTCCTGCACGCCCATGCAATAGCTCAATGGCTGGCCCGAATCATCCACGACCGCCAATTTCGCCGATATCTGAGCCAATTGATTCGCGGTGCGAATGCGGTTGGCGGCCGCGTTGGAACCACCACGCCGGGCCTCGGCGGCCTCCCGCAATGCATCTTGCATCTCTTGTTCGAGCTTGGCCAATTCGCTCGTGCTGTAGCTGGGATCAAAAGGATTTGGGTCCTCGATCGGCAAGCGAATCAAGCTGCCCGTGCGGCGCGCCTGCACCGGGCTAAACTGCCCGTACTTGGACGGTGGGTTACCGAAATACGTTTTCGTACTGCCGAAGATCCCCGCCAAGGCGTAGTAGTCGGCTTGGCTGATCGGATCGAACTTGTGATCGTGGCATCGCGCGCACGCCACCGAAGTTCCTAAAAACACCCGCGTCACCGCATCGATCTGTTCGTCAACGAGATCCGCAACAAACTGACGTCCGTTTTGTTCATTGAGGTTCTTGCTCCCGATGGCCAGGAAGCTGGTCGCGATCAGATTCTCGGCCCAGTCCTCATCCGACGCCGCCGGCAAGAGATCACCGGCTAACTGCTGCCGAATGAACTCGTCGATCGGTTTGTCTTCGTTGTAAGAATCGATGACAAAGTCACGGTAGCGCCACGCGTGCGGGTACGTCATGTTGACTTCGCGTCCTGTGGACTCCGCGTACCGGGCGACATCCAACCAGTGCCTCCCCCACCGCTCACCGAACTCGGATTGTTCCAACAGGGATGACGCCGCGTCCGCGATCGCGCGACCGGGATCGCTTTGGTAGCGATCATAGAACCACTCCTGCTGCTCGATGGTTGGCGGCAGGCCAATCAAGTCATAGGTCAGGCGCCGAAGTGCAGCACGAGCCGGGGCATCGTTCGCGGGCCGCAGGTCGGATTGCTTCAGCTCGCGCTCGATGAAGCGATCGATTGCCGTGTCGGACCAAGTCGAAGCAGGGTCGACGGGCACCTCCGGTGCAACGACGGGTTGCAGTGACCAAAAGGAATCCCGTGCGTCTGCGACCATCTCCGGGGTGATCGACGAGTGCACCTCCACCGCTTCGCTACGGCGTGGGTCCGGAGCGCCCATCTCGACCCACTGGCGAAAGTCTTGGATCTGCTCCCGTGTCAGCGACTTCCCGCCCGGCGGCATGATGAAGTCTTCGTGTTCAATCGCGCTGATGAGGGGGCTTTCGTCTGGGTCGCCTGGAACCACCGAGGGCCCGCTGTCACCGCCGATCAGCGTCAACTCGCGCGTGTCCAACCGCAGACCGCCCCGGGCCTGCCCTGCTTGATTCGAGTGACATCCATAACACTCACGGACCAAGACGGGACGGATCTTGGACTCAAAGAAAGTGAGCTGGTCGGGAGTGATGTTGTCGTCCGCTGGCACCGGGGATGCCCACAGCACGGCGGCCACCACCAGCCAAGGAACGCAAGAGTTCGTCAAGGGTGATCTCATGGTTGGTCCCATCAACGGGTTCGTCCCATATCGCGTTAGCGACCGGTTATCGCGTGATTTCCTGTGTGTTTGCAGAACCGGGAGCTAACGCTCCGCGGCTGATGCACCATCCGAGCGAATGCCCAGAGGCTCATTGAGGGAACCCTCATCTTCGACCGGAACAAAACACTACCTCATGTCGCGAGAATCCATCGCGACTTTTTGATTGGACTTGCTCAGGCGTCCGCATCGGCTGGCGGTCGCTTCGGCCGAGCTCCACCGGGAGCGTCCGCGTCACCGCCACGTCCCCCGCGCCCACCTCGCTCGCGCATGAATCGTTCTCGCATTGCCTCACGGTCACCGAACTGAGGCCTTCCTTCGCCATCGCGTGGCGGCCCGGGACGGAAACCGTCACGGGACGGTCCCCCGTCGCCACCGCGATCGAAACCAGGGCCTCGACCACCGCCCATCGCCATGGCCATCATGCGTTGCTGCACCATTTGTACGAAGCCTTCGAGCTCCTCGCTATTGAGCTTGTTATCACCGTCTTGATCAAAGCGGCCCATCGCCATCTTCACCATCTGACCGGCATCCATCCCGCTGCCGCCACCGCCGAAACGACCCGGCCCTCCAGGGCCGCCGGGCCCTCCCGGTCCACCCTGACCGCGGAACCCACGCTGCATCCCTTCTCGCGGGGGCCCTCCACCCGGGCCTCGCTCACGATCACCATCACGCTGCCCGAAACGACGACGCTCCCCATCCTCGCCGCCCGCGTCTCCACGGTCGCGAAAACCGGGGCGTCCGCGACGCTCCCCATCACCCTCATCCGCCTGAATCGACGACGGGACACAACTCAACAACAACGCGGCGGCAGCAAAGACGCAAAGACGTTTCATCGAACAACTCTCGTGGGGGACTAGGAAGCTCATGGGGACAGCGCCGTTGGAGTCCAGCCTTCAGGCGCCTGCACACCTGAAAGACAGGCGGCTAAAGCCTGGACTCCAACGCGTGCGGTCGCGTTTATCCGCAGACTTCTTTCCCGAACCAACCACGACCACCGTCATTGAACCCAAAACTTCCACCAGAGTTTCGTCGGATTCACGGGGGAAAAACCAAACGACGCCGCGAAGAACCACGCCACGAGCTGCTCGCGCCCGAAATCAAACCGTTCGTCACGTTAGACCGAGTCTCTCGTACGTCCGGCCAGTTCACCAAGGGCAGACCTGAAAATCATCTACGATCTTGGATGCTTGGCGGAAGACCCCTCTCTTCCACACCCACCAGACAACTTGCATCATCGCTGGACGCAACACATCGCGAACTAGCAGCACGCCCCCCCGTCTTTCGGGGGACGAGCGCGTCATGGCCCGAAATCGCCACCTAGAACCCAGCCCCCGTCGAATCGCATCGATCAGCACGCCGCCACTGGTTGGAGTCCAGCCTTCAGTCGCCAACGAAGGGAAGACGCCCGGCGGGTGAAAGCTCGCAAACGAAGTCGAACCAACGTCCCACGCATAACTCACCGGCCTCACGCGCCGTGTGCAAGAAACTCTTCGTCGAGCCATTTTGAAACGCCACGGATTAACGGCGACTCGTCTTTGAGCTTCTCCACATAGGGTGCCAAATAGACGTCACGCCAAAGGTAGGCTTCGACAAACTCGCCACGCTCCAAATAGCGAAACGCGGCGAGTCCACAGAAGAGTCCTCGCCACACGCCATCACACTCCCGCATTGCCCCGACAGAACAAACGCGATTGCCTCCCACGCACGAAGCTTGCCAGCTCGGGCATTGACCTCCGAACAAGCGAGCTCGATCAATCAGCTCCTCAAATGCATAGTCATTGAAGTACGTGACATGATCGTCAAAACTCCAATCAGCAATCTCCGCCTGTTCAAAGCCAAGCTCCAGCAAATGCGCCCTTTCTTGTTCCTCATCCCGCACAACGTGCTCCACCTCTTTCGAGACAGCAAACAACATCCCTAGAGCCAGATGTTCAGGAGTCAATGAGTCGCTTCTCTTCTGAACGGCATCGACAAGTGTGTGTAAGCCATCGGACCTGCGACAACGAGCAAACCAGCTCGAAATCCCGCCTTCGCGCACAAGTTGCATCTTGACAGAAGTCAGTAGCGCATCCGGCAGCTCAGTAAGCAAACACCGTCGACTCCAACCGCCAACGTGCTTCTGAACGACTGCCGGAAGCTCATCAAAAAAGCGGAACGGCCCTTGCTTCCCAGCCCGCAAAAGGCACCAGGCAATGACGCTTTCGACAGCATCCGTACACGGAACATAACCTCCCCATTCCGAAAGGTACGCATAGATGAGCATCTTGTTCCAGAGAACTTTCGTGCCCGAGGATTCATCCTCGCCCAACAAAGGCTGGAGCGAACGCAACCAATCGATCGGAGCTGTACCGGCTGCAACGACCGATTCAGTCGATTGTTGCAAGAGCCTATGGTCCCCTAAGCCTTCAATAAGAAGTTCGTTATTGAAATACGTCTGCTGGTATGGCTTTGGAAGAGCCCAGTGATCCAAAGGACTGTCTTCATCATCCGCTTCATCCAACCATCCATTCAGCGAAAACGGACTTGCAGCATCTAGTTCCAACTCTTCAGCCGAAACCCGAACTCCGCGTGCTAGGGCAACTTTCGATCGCGAGTCGCTCACCTCACTTACTCCGACGAGGCTATCACCATCTCGAGTAAATGAGAGCCTGGAATTTGTGGGGACTGATCCAGCAGTAGTCACTCCAGTCTCAACCTCGAAAATGCTCGCACGTCCGTCACGCCATGCGATGAGAATCTTCTCAGCACCGTTTGCAACGCTAACCTGTGGACGCTCGTCTGCGATGAAAACCGAATCGATGCTGCCCGTCTCGAGGTTTGCAGCAAAAACGGATCCTTCACTGTCGAGCAAGATCACCAAGTCACTGTCAATCACACCACAGATGCGTTGCACGCCAACCGCGTCCGTCCTCAACGCCTCGCGTTGTCTGCTCGACATGCGAAAACGCATCACTTCTCCTGTATCGTATGCAACAACAAAGCTCCTCCCTGAATCGGTGGTCTTCACATCGGACACGTACCCCAATGATTTGCCGTTCGGCGTGGGAAATAGAAGAACGGTTCCGTCTGCCGGGTCCAAGAGGACGACGTGATCGAGCCCCTGTCGCCACAATACAACACGCTTGTCATGCATCTGCTCAATCGAAAGCTCTGCGGGCTGGCCAGTAACTCCATTCCAACAAAGGAAACGCTCTGACTGATCGAACAAACATTCGCCACTAAGCTTCGCGAGATATTCCCACGGTGCGATCTCCTCAAGATCCCTATACCGGCTTCTTGAGTTCCAGCTAAACGGATCCTCAACATCAGAAGAGGCACGTTCATGTAGCGAGAGGAAGCGACGCGCCCAGCCTATTTTGGCCGCCCCACGCGAAAGGTCCAGACGCTTCACGTCTCCTTCGAGAAGCGTCGAATCTGCGAGATTAACCACAACACATTCGTTCGGTGAGAGAGCACAGAGTTTGCCCGCTATGGTCTGGAAAACCGTCTCCTGGACGACAGAACTCAAGAACTCTACGTCATCTTCCGAGAAACGGAATAAGCGACTCTCAGAAACACCATAGACATTCCTGCCATCACGCGAAATCGCAAGCACACCTAGCTGGCCGGGAGAGTCCCCATCGAATCTGAACTTCCAACGCTCAGACTTGCTGTTTCTGTTGACCACGTGAAAACCATTTGCGGAACGCGACACGCTAAATCTCGCATCATGGTAGATCTCATTAGTTTCTGCCAACGCCTCTTGGTTCAACAAGAAGCCCCCAATTCCATTCGATACAATCTCGGCCACCTGATCCCACAGTCGAAGTTCAACACCTGTTGGTGTTTTATTGGCAATCCCAGTTACGGTCGGAGTCCCAAGTGTCGCGTCAATCTGCCGTGTTGACAAATCAATGACATGGGCATAATCGTTTCCGGAGTCCACGACTACCTTCGACCCGCGAGGAGATATCGAGACACCTACGAATCCGGGAAATCGACCCAATTCGCAAACTTGATCACCCGCGTGTCCGCGGTCGACTAGCATCAACTGACCAGATTCGGCGAGAACACAGGCTATCGATCCCGCATCGTGACAGTCATAGGCTCGAATCCTAGAGTCGCAGGAAATTCGGATATTCTCCAAACTCGGACTAGGAGCCTGAAGCTCGAAGATCTCGCCGTCAACGACACCCCAGCCGGATTTAGCCAAGGAAGTTTCGAGAGTGCTGGTAGTGATATGTGATGTCTTAGATTTTTCGGCAATAACAGATGTGCGTGGTGCGACCGACAGGTCCAATAGCCGCAACCCATTAGTCCAGACAATCAAGGAATCAGCTGCGGTGGACGCGACAACGGGCGTATCGAAGTAAAGGCGGCTAATCGATTGGTCAAAGGTGCCAGGTAAAGTCATTGGGTTTCCCGACTCCGAGATTTGCATGTGGTGCAGCGGGAGTCTCGCCAGCTCCCGGCCACCAGGTCCGGTGCTGCAGCTTGACACCGTAATCAAGCCATGATTGATGGAGACAATGCGATTACCAATACGATGGCCAATCCTTTTACTGACGTCGGCTTCTGGAATCCTGGTGACCAAATGACCATCAATTGCAGAGAAAATACTTGCGTCGCGAGCTTCACCGAAAGAGTTTGAAGCTGCTACAAATAGGAAGGTTTCACTCGCTCCAGGCATGTATGACGCAAACAATCCGTTCAGCTTACTGCCATAATCGTGCCGTAATTCGAAGAGTTCTTCAGTCGCATCGAATGCCTTTATTCGATTTGTCGTTGTTACGACAAGAAACTCATCTCCTGACGGACTCAGAGCGACTGATACTAAGTCATCGTCGTCCGCACTAAGTTTGATCTCCTCGATCTTCATCTTTGGGTCCGAATAAGACAGAAGCGAAACTCCTCCCTGCTCATTTACGAAACCGATAAGTTCTCGTGTTTCAGCAACTGTGAAGGGATCGCGAATTGCGAACTTTGGAGAGATTCTCGCCTCGCCAATCTTTTTCTTTGTAACCAAGTTCCAGGACACCACGACGCACGGACTGAATCTGCCTGCGGAGTAGGTCTGCAGTAGAATTTTTCCATCGTTACATAACTGCTGAGTGATGGGGACTGCATCTCTAGGAATTTCCTGACTGGTCTTCTCGAGACGAGTTTTCCCAAGGTAACAACGCGTGTTGACGTCCCAGACGTGGACGGCAGTGCCAAGGTAGTCTACAGCGGTCAATTTCCCGCTTTCTCGTGAGTATCCAGCAGGACCTCCAGAAAGCAAAGCATCGTCTGGCAGATGAAAGGTCTCAAGCAGCGGGCTGACGAGGTTTATCAAAGATATTCCGAACTTGTTTGTCACGGCTATCTTTGATCCTGTGGGAGACATTCGAATAGTGGAAGGATTTGCAAATAGCGTCTCGCCGGTGGATTTCCCGCCAAGCGTTCCGAGGTGAAGGATTCGTTGGACAGAGAGTTGCTCGCCTTCTCGGTAGTCCAGCAAAGCAATTTCGCCGTTTTCATGAAGAACGGCAAATCGATTTCCAAAGGCGTTTGAAGTAATACTGCACAGACGCGAATCTAACGGTCGCACCTTGGCCTGAATCGATTTCGCGGTGAACTGAAGAGTGTCTCGGTAGATCTCGAGGCCTGAGGATGGTCGCGCCAACAGCAGGAGCGGGGAGGGGGCATTTGCAAAACACATGTCCGCTGCTTCATGCAAGTTTCCGTCGATGCTTCGGACTTCAAGAGTACCCACCTCATTGACAAGTCCGAGGCAGTGCCTACGGTCGTGCAAGTTGGTCCGGTCAATGAATAGATAGGCCCGGAGGCAAGGAGAAATGACACACTCTATGTCATTGTGCCGCGGAGCTGCTCCATCGATGGTGTCTAAGCGAAACCCTAACGAGAAATCCGAGTCCTTTGCTAACGAGTCGCATGGCGTGATTCTCACTCCCGACGAGACATGATAGGTCGCAAACTGTCGTCCGCATTGTGAGAACTGAATCCGTTTGCACGGATCGTCAAGGGTTCCGGAAAGGGCAATAAGATCCAGGTATGGTATGCTCCGGATCTGTACCGATCCATCACCGAACGCCAACGCAATCCAGTTTCTCCCCGGATGGACATCAAGTGAAGAGATTTCTCTGTCGCTTTTTAGACTCGATATGTGATCGCCTGATCTAAGGTCCCAGACACGAATCTCATGACCGTGGGATTGTCCTAGAACAAAGCGTTCATCAAACGAGAAGTTGATGTCCGATATACCCGATGCCTCGAGCGTCATGTATTCCGGATGAAAGACGCGGTTAGCGATGCGGTGTTCGATGTTGTGGTATTTTTCGGGGATGCTGGCAAGCAAATCGATTGCGTCGTCAATGCGGCCTTCGTGGTAGCGTGACATGCAGAGTTGGAACGTCGCATCGGCGAGTGTTTGCTCCATCTCTTGTTGGCTGTCTTGGAGTTGCTCGGTGACCGCTTGGGCGCGTTGCTCGGCCTCACGAGCCCGGTGGGCTTCCGCAACGGCGTTTCGTTCGCTTTCTTCGGTGCGCGCCTGAGAGGACTCGGCTCGAATCCGCTGCGAGTCGGCAAAGCGACTCGACCTGATCGCTTGATACGCGAAAAGACTGGACACCAGCGTTGAGAGGATCAGAGCAAACGCCACGCAGGTGGCTGAGACAGCGAGTGCTCGGTTGCGGGCGTAGAACTTGCGGGCGCGGTAGACCATTGACGGGGGACGCGCCTCCACGGCGTTGCCATCCAAGAAGCGGTGCAGATCGTCGGCGAGTTCGGACGGGGTCGCAAAGCGACGGTTACGATCTTTCTCCAATGCCTTCATGACAATCCAATCGAGATCGCCCTGAAGTGCTTGGGACAGCGACCGCGTTTCCGCGCGGCGTTGCTGGCTGATGCCGATTGCCGCCGGACCACTGTCGCTGAGCCGCTGGCTGGGGCGCGGGGGATCGACATTGCGGATGGTGTCCAAGACCTTGAACGTGGCCCAACGCTGGACGCTGTCTTTTTGAATGGGGGTGGAACCCGTTAGAAGCTCGTACAAGAGCACCCCAAGCGAATAAACGTCGCTACGTGTGTCGACATCCAGCGCGTTGTTTTCGGCTTGCTCTGGACTCATGTAGCGCAGTGTGCCAAGGACCTGACCGTACTGCGTGAAGAGTGTCTTGTCGGTGAGCGCTGCCGAGGAGTTGAGGGCCTTTGCGAGTCCAAAGTCGATAACTTTTGCGAAGGGCTGGCCATCGTGGTTGGTGACCAGAATGTTGGATGGCTTGAGGTCGCGGTGGATGATTCCTTTCTGATGCGCGTGAAGCACGGCGGAACAAACGGGGATGAACAGACGGATCCGATCTCGGATGGAGAGCCGCTCGTGATCGCAGTAGTCGGTGATCGGGATTCCCTTGACCAACTCCATGACAAAATAAGGTTGGCCCGAATCCGTTGTACCGGCGTCGAAGACCTGGGCGATGTTCGGATGGTCCATCATCGCCAGTGCCTGGCGTTCCGCTTCAAAGCGGGCGATGATCGCTTTGGAGTCCGTTCCGGACTTGATCATTTTGACGGCAACACGACGACGAATCGGCTCGGACTGTTCGGCCATCCACACTTCGCCCATACCGCCTTCGCCAATGGGCTGCAGCAGCTTGTAGGGGCCAAACTGTTGCGAGGCCTTGTAGCCAGCACCCTCAGGCAACGTGGATGCACCGGCGGGCACGTCTGCCGCGATATCCGGCTGGGCATCGGTCACGTCTAACCCAGCCTCCAAGTTCCCTTGATCAGCGATGAACTGCTTGAGGGCGTCGGCGTGCTCCGGGTGATCGGCGAGGAAGCGCTCCAGCTCGAACGTTTCGCCGGATTCCACTCGCTCCAAGTACTTCGCGATCACGGCATCGAGGGAAGGTTCGTCAGGTTGCATCGCGATGAGTCGTTCGTTGGAACAGAGGGGTGGGGTGGCATTCTCCCCGGTCCGGTGGTCAGTCAAGCAAGGATACCGGATGGGAATGCGATCGACGCGTCTTACCGAAGATTGGCAACATGGGGTGCCCTGGATCTGGCATAGCGGACAATGGCTTGCCCTTCAAATCTGACAGCAACCATGAGCTCCCCGTTGGAGCCCAGGCTTCAGCCGTCGGCTTACCCGATCCACACCTATCGAGCTGATAGAAGACGTCATTGCGGGCGTGTAACGGGGCAATCATGCCAGGAGAACCTTCAACTTGCACGTTGAAAGTTGAGGTGGTGGATGAGGCAGGCGATGAGGTGTCCGCTCGAGGATCCGATCCAGAAAAGGATGGCTGCCTGAAGCGAAACGACTTGCAAGCCTGCGATTGTGAATGCGGTTAGTAGCGCAATCCCCGACGAATGAAGGCACTCCCGTCTCGCCACGCCCAACCAAGGAGAAGCTGTTTTCGATCTCACACTCTGTTGGATGGATCGGGGCTCTCTGACGCTCAGCTGCGAGGCAACACTTGGAACGGAAGCTCGACGAATCGTCAGAACGCAATCGAGCGAGTTCGACGCCCGGTACTCGGTCGTGGGGGGTGGTATCGAATCCTTGGTTTCGCAGGTCATTGCCGAATCTCCAACGACGATTGCATCTCCAAACGCAGTTTGGCGAGGCCTCGACGCAGATGCCCCGCAATGGATGGTTTGGTCAGCCCTAACTCGCTTTCCATCTCAGCAAGCGTTCGCCCGCGAAGGTACTTGGCGACAATCACTGCACGCGTGGTTGCGCCAAGGGAATCCAGCGATGCTGCCAAGCGATTGATTTGTTCTTGACGGGTAACGATCAGGCTCGGCGTGCTGAGTTCGAGAGCGATTCGTTCCGCGATCTGCTGGGCTGACGTTTCTGGCGTGTCAAAAATCGATTCCTCCTGTTCGACGGACCGCCGCTGGGCACGATGATGTCGGACGGCGTCTTTGATCGCGGAGTCGAGAATCGTAGTCAGCCAAGGTTCGCCAGGCAGCGACGTTCCCGGATCACGATGACTCTGCCAACACGCCAGTGCTCGTCGAAGTGTCTCCTGGACCAGATCCTCAGCGTCCATTTTACGGAGTAGTTTGCCGCTCATCCTGGATCGGGCCAGCGTGGTGAGCGCAGGTCGATGCGATTCCAAGTAGGCGACGATATTCGGCTGCTCTTCCACGGATTCCAGATCCCCTGTCAATGGTGTCTTCCTATGGGTAGAGACGGAATCAAGCTGGACTCAAACCGCGCCAATTGGAATTTTTTACTGAGAAATCGGATATGGATACAACGCGCTCAACGTTGGAGTCCAGGCTTTCCCCGTTCGTCGATGTTGGGAGCTCGGCAGAAAGAAGCGGCTGAAGCCTGGACTCCAACGGGTTCACAACTCAGCTGGATCCCAGTCGTTGCCGTAGTCATTGATCGGGTACGACTTCCAGATCTGCAAGGCCTTTTCGCGTCCGACCGATTCCACGTAGTCAGATGCATTGCAGTAAGGCCACTGGGTCCACTTGTCGACGTAGCCATGCTTGACCGCGTTGTGAAGGACGTAGTTGATCGTGGCATATACCAGCCCGACCAGTTCGGATTCGAATTGGGCCATTCGCTCGGGCGACTTTCCGATCACCGCGGCATGTTCGAAGCAGGCCGCTGTGACCAGATAGGTCGTCCGGACCTCGTCCAGGCGGTGAGGAACGCTGTGCGGTGGCTGCTGATGGCGACGCCGCTCTACGAGGGCCGCGCTGCGCTGTTCGTCGGTCATCTTCCGCTAGCGATACATGTTCTCCAAGTCGCGGGGCATCGTCTTGACCTTTGTCGGGTGCGGTCGGCTAAAGCCTAGACTCCAACGTTCGAGTGCAGGCTTTAGCCGTTTCTATCCCTGGAAGACCCGGCATTCAGCTACTTCGTTGAAATGGCCGCTAGAAACTCTTGTCGACTCGGTCCGTCGCCCGTTGCGTGACGCAGGATCAGTTTCCCATCCGCCACGATGGGCGACGCAAAGGAACTGTTGCCCAGACGGTTCTCAGCCACGCTCGCAAATCCGTTCGGATCGGCACGGAAAATAGAGGTGCGTCCCCCTTCATCGCTGCAAAAAATGTTGCCCTTCACCAGCAAGGGTGACGCGCTGTATTTGCCTCCCAAGCGTTGCTTCCACATCTCACGACCATCCTCGCAGCGCCAGCAGTACATCACACCGTTATCCGCAACCCCGTACAGATAACCGTCGACAACCAACATCGATTGCTCATAACACTTCACGCGATTCTCCCAGGCGACACGCGCACCGCGGTTGGACACGGAAATGCCGTAGGTCCCAGGATCCGGATAGCTGCCGCTGGCGAAGACCATCGAATCATTCCAAACCATCGTGGCGCAGGTCGTTCGACTGGTCGCCTCCACCGTCCATAGCTGTCTCCCTGTCGCTGGGTCATACGACGCGACCTGATAGCCACCGCTGATCAAGATTTGATCTTGCCCATCGACCGTGGCCAAAATCGGGGACGAGTAGCTTGTCGAGACGGGTCGAGGCGCCCGCCACCGCTGACGCCCCGTCTGTCGATCCAGGGCGAACAACCCGCGTTCGTTGTTGTCGGTATCGACAGCAACCACCAGCGAATCTGGCAATAACAAGGGCGAGGCACCATAGCCAAACCATCCTCGCCCCGCGCGATAGGGAGCCACCTGCTGCTGCCAAACGATTTTGCCGGTCAGTCCGACCGCGCTTGCGATAATGGCGTCATTCACTTGCGCGACAATGAAGATGCCCTTGCCGTCCGAGGAAGGCGTACACGACGCGCACGTGTTCTTCTTGTGCAAATAGTTCGGCGGCACGACACCGCGATGCAGCACGACTTCCCCGGACGGTGCTCCATCATCCAGGTTGAATCGTAACAGTGAGACGGTCCTCTGATCCGCGCGGTGCGTGAGAACAAAAATCCCGTTCCCCACCACAATCGGCGTCGCGTGCCCCTTTCCGGGAACAGGTGAACGCCAGAGAACATTCTCGGATTCAGACCAAGTGGTCGGGATCAACGCGGCATCTGCTTCCGGAACATGATTGTCACGTGTCGGACCGCGCCAAGTGAGCCATTGAGAGGTCTCTCCCTGGGCTCCCACGCACACGGAAACAACACCCAAAAACACCAAGGACCGGAAACGGTTCATGAGACGACTCAAAACGGAGTGGTTGCGACACTTCTCGCGGATCGGCACCAAATTCACCCGCCCACGCTGACGCGGGCCGACCCTCCAACGGCAAGCCTCGGCAGGGTGATCTTGGTGTGGCTGCGTTTCAGTGGTGGCGATCGGCGAGAGGTGTCGTGATTGCTGCTCAATACATCACAGAATAAACCAAAGGGGACCTGGCGGGTCTGGCAACCCAATCCAATTATGAGATCACAGGCGTGACGGTCTGTTCACGACAGGCTAGTATTCCGCCGCAGCTCAACCTTCGGTTCCATCCGTAGCGAAAGACGCCAAGTCTTTCCGCTCTCTTGGGCAGGCCGAAACTCTTGACGAGTTCCGCTACCCGAAAACCAAGCTGCGACGGCAGCACTAGCTTTCCTGCTCACACTGACTTCGAAACTCGTTTACGACGGGCCTCTCGGTCAGTTTGGTGTTCACGTGGGGTCGCCGGCTCAAAAGGTGCTGCTGAGCTTCGTCCGCAGACATGCCTCGATGCGCCATCAACCAGCACATGGCAATGGTCGCGCTGCGTGCACGGCCCGCCTTGCAGTGGATGTAAGTCACATTCCCTCGCTCCGCGTGTGCCTGAACAAACGCGACCGCCTTGATCACGTCCTCCAGTTTCGGATGCGTGAAATCGGTGGTCGGGATGTAAAGCTGCTCAATCTTGTTGGCGCCGTACAACTCGAGGGGACCGACGTATTCTTCGCAGGTGTTCACCACCGCTCGGACGCCGAGCTCACGAAGTGTCACGACATCCCGATTCAACGGTCGCGCCCCCAGAATCACCTGGTCGTCAATGAAGTCCCACCAAGGACGAATCTTCAGCACGCGGCCCAGTAGCAGGTTCCAAGCCCACGTGGGATAGAAGACGGCACCCGCATAGACGCGGTCCAACATCGCAGGCATCAAGACAACCTAGTGCTTCGACCGGAATTGAGATTAAGTTTGGTGCTGTGCCGTGGCATAGGCTTCCAGCCTGTGAAGCGCTGCGTCCATTACCGATGGCAGGCAGGATGCCTACCCCACTTCTTGAAGTTGTCGAAACACTATGCCGAGTGAATGGCGCGGTCGCTGACGTCCATCGCGGCTTCGTGGACCGACTCGGCCAACGTGGGATGCGCGTGACAGGTATGCACGATGTCTTCGCTGCTGGCGCCATACTCCATGGCGGAGGCCGCTTCCGCGATCAAGTCACCGGCACGTGGTCCGATGATGTGCACGCCAAGGACGCGATCGGTCGCAGCATCGGCCAGGATCTTCACGCGCCCCTCCGTATCACCGAGTGTACGGGCGCGGCCATTGGCACCCATCGCGCTGATCCCTTTCTTGTAGTCCACGCCCGCCTCTTTCAACTGCTCTTCCGTTCGTCCAACGGTTGCAATCTCAGGACTCGTGTACACGATCGCGGGGATGACGTCGTAGTTCATTTCACTGGCGACACCCGCCATGCGTTCGACGCAGACAATCGCTTCCTCCATCGCCTTGTGCGCTAGCATAGCGCCACCGATGCAATCACCGGCCGCGTAAATGCCCGAAGCGCTTGTCTCAAACTCATCGTTGACGGTGATAAAGCCCCGCGGGTCGACCTCGACGCCGGCTGATTCCAAACCGAGATCCTTCGTCGCGGGCCATCGCCCGGTGGACAACAACACACGGTCGCACCGGAGCTCGTCCCCACCTTTGATTTGAATCACGCATGGCTTCTCGCTACCCGGTTTTGGATCCACCCTGGCAGATTCGACCATCGTGGACGTGCGGAACTCGAGTCCCTGCTTCTTAAAGATGCGATGTGCCAGTTTCGCCAGTTCGCCGTCCATCCCGGGCAAGATGCGATCGAGGGCTTCCAGCACGGTCACATGGCTGCCCAAGCGATTCCACACGCTGCCGAGTTCCAAGCCGATGTAGCCCCCGCCGATGACGACCAACTCCTCGGGTACATCCGGAAACGACAGAGCAGTCGTGCTGTTGCCGATGCGATCATTGTCCTCATCGATACCGCGCAACTTCGCCGGGATGCTGCCCGGACAGAGCAAAATTTGATCCGCTTGCACGTGATCGGGCTGGTCGCCGCTGGCACCTTCGCCCCGACTGATCGCGACCGTTTCCACATCACGCAGTTTGCCGCGTCCACGATAGGCTGTCACACCCCGCTTCTTGAAAATGAGATCAATACCGCCGGTCAAGGTGTCCACGATCTTCCTTTTCCGCGCCATCATGGCGTCCAGATCGATCTTCACATCGCCGACTTGGATCCCATGGTCGCCAAAACGATGTTGAGCTTCTTCATAGAGGTGACTGCTCTCCAAGAGTGCTTTGCTGGGGATGCAGCCAACGCGGAGACAGGTGCCGCCAAACCGAGCATTCTCGTCGATACAGGCCACGTCGATGCCCAGCTGGGCCGCGCGAATCGCCGCGACGTAGCCCGCGGGACCACCGCCGACAACAACCAGTTCGTGACGCCTTTTATTCATCCACTGCATCCAGGTTCGAGAGCCAAAGGTTTTCACGAACCATTGTCACGCAGCACGGGGAGTCTGTCGACCGAGGTGCCGTTGGAGAAACTCTAGGAAGCGACTTTTGCGAGCAAGGGAAGCCGCTCCTGAGTCGAAACCACAACGCCGCCCGGCTGTTCGATCGTGATGGCAAATGCCTGAGGGTTCACGACTCGCAACTTGGCATCGATCGCGACCACCAATTCCCCATCGCTCGTGCTATCAAAAACACCTCCGTCGACCGGCTCTTCGTCGCGATCGGGGTCAATGATCCAGAGCTGATATTGCTGTTTCGACGGATCATTGATTGGCAACCCGACAAAACGCATGTAACCGGTTTGCGATTCTGTGTCCCACACGACGTCGCCATCGACCTCCGTCTCCAGGGGCGTCGTCCCCGGCGACCACGTGGTGACCATCGCATCCGCGTGACGCTGCAGAAACGCAGCCCGTTCTGCCACCAAAGCAACAGGGACGCTGTCGTCCGCGACCTTCCGCGAGTTCCCCGCTTCCCGCGAACCGAAGTACGAGAAAAACGCCAGCAGTGTGGCAGCGGCCGCGATGACCCACGCCACGAGCTCTCGCGGAGTCGTCGACGACGCGACCGACACCGGCGTCACACTTGGGCGATCCTCCGGCGCAGACCCGTGTGAGACCCAATCGACGGCCGCGCCGCGGATCTTAGATCGAAGGGCGGTCGGCATGGACCGTGACGTTTCGACCGCGCCAACAGAAGCAACCACGGCTGCGACATGCTCCAGCTGGCGGACGGTCAACCGAACATGCGGATCCGCGGAGGCGGAATCTACAAGCTGTCGCTCTTCCGATTCCAAATCCCCTAAGACGAAACCGGCGAGAAGTTCCGCGTCCAATTCGGACTGTCCCTCGAATGAACCACTCATACTCATGACGCACCCCCGGCTGCGACCGCTGAAGCGTCCAATCCCATGCAACGCCGCAGCTGCAAAAGGGCCCGTCTTGCGTGCGATTTCACCGTGCCCAAGGGCATTGAGAGACGGTCCGAAATCACTTGATGCGATTCCCCATCCGAAACGGAGAGGATCAAAACATCGCGCTGGGCCGCTGACAGGTTCTCCATGCATCGCGTGGCCTTCGCGGCCTCGTCTGACAGTTCGATGCGCAGGTCCGGTGTTTGCTCGTTTGCTTCCAGCGCCGGCTCCTCAACGGCCGAAACGGTGCGCTGTCGCGACACGCGACGCTGGTGATCAATCAATCGCCGACGTGCGATGGTGGCAACGAAGGTGGCCTCCGACGCAACACTGGAATCGTAGCGTTCCGCCTGTTGCCAAAGTTGCAAGAAGATCTCCTGCGTCACGTCCTCCGCATCAGTGGGGCTGACGCAATAGCGACGTGCCAGCGACCACACGAGATTCCCGAACTGGTCCAAGCATTGATCCACGGCGGAAGCTTCCCCAGCCGCGATCCGCTCCAACACCGATTGACCGACCGACGCGATCGTTGCCGCTTCGGAAGGCTGTTGGCCGGAACGACTCATGACGTCAAACTCCGATGCCAGGGACGCTGGACTTGAATCGCTCTCTGCAACAATCTCAACCTCTGTTCTACCTATCACCGAGCCCGTGAGCGACTCCATCAAGCCCCGCCCGATGGTCGGGCTCTGCTGAGTGGCGGTGTTGCTCATCGGGAAACCCACTTCAATCGCTATTCTAGATCCGATTGCCAACCACAGGGACGCGCGAAAAACGCGTCCCAAAAGAGTGCTCGCGTCGACCTCACCGAGAGATGCCCGACGCTTCATGCGCATGAGCGATCAGCGGCCCAACTGCGCGTACATCTGGTCCAAGCCATGGCGAAGCGTCCAGGCTTTGGTCGTCTCGCATGAGCAGGTGCTGACGCTGGACAACACGGACGTCATATGATGGCGGAGCGAGCTGTCGACCTCCGTATCCATCAAACCCGTCATGGTTTGCTCGTAAAGAGACGCACAGGCACCATGATGCCCCGCGTTGAACATAGCCGAACCTTGAGCGATCGCGTCACGAATGACGGCCCGGGCGTCAACTTTCTTCGCCGGCGGCATCAGGACCGTATCGATCACATGAATCACGCCGTTGCTCGCCTGCAAGTCGACTTGCAGCAGCCTGGCGCCATTGACGGTTGCGCCGCTGTTGCCCGCGAAGAACTGAACCGAAGCACCTTGCAGGGTTGCCGCCGTGGACGCCTCCAAAGCCTGGTCCGAGTAGACACGGCCCGCCACGACGTGATACTTCAGAACGTCCGCAAGCTGTTGCTTGTTCTCGGGTTTGAGCAAGCTGGCGACGGTTCCCTCCGGCAACTTTGCGAAAGCCTCATCTGTCGGCGCGAGAACGGTGAGTGGTTGGTCACCCGTCAAGGCACCGACCAAGCCCGCTGCTTCCGCGGCAGCCAGCAGAGTCGAAAAACTGTCGGCAGCTTGGGCCGTTTCGGCGATATTCTTGTCCGCGGGCAAGATCACGGCATCGATGACGTGAATCACACCATTGTCACAGATGATGTCCGTCTGAACGACACTCGCGTTGTCAACCTTCACGCCGTCTTGCGTCGAAATGGCGACTCGCTGGCCGTTCACGGTCGTGGCGTTGCTGAGCGAGACGACTTGCTCCGCCTTCACGGCTCCCGGCACAACGTGGTAGGTCAGGATTCCGGTGAGAGTGCCCTTGTTCTCGGGCTTGAGCAACGTGTCGATGGTCCCGGCCGGCAACTTGGCGAAAGCGTCGTCCGTCGGTGCGAAGACCGTGAAAGGCCCTGGACCCTTCAGTGTCTCCACCAAATCCGCAGCCCCCAAGGCCGCTGCCAAGGTCTTGAAGCTGCCAGCGCCAACGGCGGTATCAACGATATCCGCGGCACGGACGGCAGCACCATTCGTGACAACCAACAAGGCCACGCACGTAGCCAGAAGTGAACGTCTCATCAATCTCTTTCCTTTTCAAATCGTTCGAGTCGAGTCAAACTTCGGTTGAAGTTGCTCCGCAGCGTACGCGTCCGCCAAGTCAGCAGATGACACTTACTGTGAACCCCACGGCACGGTGACACTTCGCGTTTCGAACCGCTCTGGATGCACGTCGTCCCAAAAGAATTCGGCGAGGCCAGATTGAGGCAGGAAAACCAATCACTCAACGACGGCTGCACGGCCGTTTCTTCGGAATCAACGCCCGAAAGCGATCATGTTGCAGCCAATCGTGTTTCCACAGGACGTCGATGCACGCCCGATCCCCCACGAGTTGCGGCAACTGATTGCCGACGTTCGCTCGCGCGTGGAAGCATTCCAAGATTGCTGGGACCGGACCCAGATCGAGCAGTTCGTTGCTGCGGACTATGAACTGGTATGGCAGTGTCTCGATTGGATCGTCGAGACCCAACCACGCATCGGCGACCGCTTCCTCGAATGGGGTTGTGGTTTTGCCGCCATGACCGTCCTCGCCGCATCACTCGGCTTGGATGCCATCGGGATCGAAGCGGAGTTGGAATTGCACGCGCAAGGCACACAAACACTCCGCGACTGGCTGCCAAATCTAACCGTCTGCCGGGGCGCCGCCGCTGGCAAAAGCGTCCGGGCCGAAATCGCGTGCGGCAACTTCCTCCCTCCCGGCACCGAGGCGATGGCCGACGACCCCACCCTGCCCAGCCTGGGACACGGCGGGGACAATGCCTACGAGCGTTTGCAACTCGAACTGGACGATTTCGCGATCGTCTACAGCTACCCCTGGCCCGGCGAGGAGGGCTTCCACCAGGACGTCTTTCACAAATGCGCCGAGCCGGGTGCCATCTTGATTCAGTTTTTGGGGCCCTATGACGTTGCGGCCTGGAGGCGATCGCGTTGATTTGCAGTTTCCGGCGACAACGACGGGTATACTGAGAGGGTCAGCCCCCGATCGCTTCGTCCAAATTCAACTTGGAGGTAGCGAAACTCCTCAAGAGTTTCGGCCAGCCCCGATTCGCCGAAACTCTTGACGAGTTTCGCTACCCGAACACCAAACTGCGACGGAACATGAGGGGCCCGCCAAACCTTTCCAAACTGTTCGAGTCTGTCCCGTTTCCTCGGTCACATGTCCCACCGCTGGCTATCTCGATCCACGCTGGTTGTCGCCATGATGGTGACGACCCCGCACCTCGTATTCTCGGAGGCTCTGCCGCCGGTCGATTTTGACAGCGAGATCCGTCCGCTCTTTGAAGCTCACTGTGTCGACTGTCACGGACCGGATGAAAGCAACGGGGGCCTCCGACTTGACTCAAGGCAATCCGCTTTTGCGACGGGTGACTCGGGCAAGCACACCCTCGTTCCGGGAAACGCTGACGCGAGTGAGTTGCTGGCACGAGTTTTGACCACCGATGTCGACACCCAGATGCCACCGGATGGGCCTCGTTTATCTCCAAAAGACATTGAAAACTTGACGCGATGGATTGCTCAAGGCGCCGACTGGCCGCAAACAGACGGGCAAGCGACGGAGCCGCAAACCGCCGCGGAAACGCATTGGTCGTTCCAAGCCCTCACGGATCCCGAAGTCCCCTTTGCCACGGCGGACGCCTGGTCGGCCCACCCCATTGATCGATTTCTTCATCAATCTCGCGTCGATCAGGGACTCCCCATCTCCCAAGATGCCGATGCACGAGCGGTCTTTCGACGTCTCCACTTCAATCTGATTGGGTTGCCACCCTCACCCGAACAAGTCCAAGCGTTTCTGCAACGATGCATGGACCGTGGACTCGACCGCGCGATTGCGGAAGCCGTGGACGTGCTGTTGGCGCAGCCGCAGTATGGGGAACGTTGGGGTCGCCACTGGATGGACTGGGTGCGTTATGCCGACACGGCGGGCGACAATTCCGATTACCCCATCCCGCAGGCCTACCTGTATCGCAATTACATCATCGACGCGTTCAACCAGGACACGCCCTACGATCAATTTTTGATGGAACAGATCGCCGGGGACCTCTTGCCCGCCGAAAACCTCGAGCAACGCAACCGGCAAACCATTGCAACCGGGTACCTCGCCATGGCGCGCCGATTTGGCTCGTTGGTCGAACGCTACCCGTGGCACCTGACGATCGAAGACACGATCGACAACATGGGAAAAACCATGTTGGGGATGACCATCGCGTGCGCTCGCTGTCATGACCATAAATTCGATCCGGTGTCCACACGTGATTACTACGGCCTCTACGGCTTCTTTGCCAGCACCAACTATCCGTTCCCCGGCATCGAACTGTTCAAAGCTCAGCATCGGTTTGTGTCCTTACTGCCAGCCAAACAGACACAGGCTCACCTGAAACCGTTCGAAGAGAAAACCCAAGAGCTAGAACAGGAACTCGATCATCGGCTGGCAGTCGCAAATGCCAAGGGCCTGGATAATGCCAAGCTTCACGGCACCGCCAGCATTGCGGAACAACGTCGGATGCGTGAGGAACACAATCGCTTGCTCGGACGCGCTCGCAAAGCAGGAGAGGCCCTGGCCAAACACCTGCGTGAAATCCCGGAGCTTCCAAGCGCTTACGCGGTCAGCGAGGGCACACCCACCGATGCTGCCGTTCAAATCAAGGGGGAACCAACGCGACCCGGCGCCATCATCCCGAGGCGTTTCCCCGATGTCCTGGGCGGCTATGAGCTGCCCGATGATGCTGCCAGCGGCAGTGGGCGTCTGGAGCTCGCCCGTTGGATCGCGAGTAAACGTAACCCGCTGACGGCCCGCGTTATCGTCAATCGCGTTTGGGAACGTCATTTTGGTCGCGGGATCGTGAGCAGCACGACGGACTTTGGAATTCGAGGCCATGAGCCTGACCATCCTGACCTGCTCGATTGGTTGGCACGCGACTTCATCAAGCACGGTTGGTCCATCAAACACCTCCACCGAACCATCCTGACGAGCCGCAGCTACCGGCTTTCCGCAGACACTCACCCGGATCTCAAGGGGCGCGACCCGGAGAACAAGTGTCTCACGCACCAGCGTCGATCACGCCTGGACGCGGAGTCCATACGCGATTCGATCCTGCAAGTTACGGGCAACCTGGATACCCGACCCCACAACGAACCCCATCCGTTTCCAGAACGCACCGAGTGGGAGTTCACGCAACATCATCCGTTTAAAGACTCGTATACCAGTAATCGTCGATCCGTTTACTTGATGACGAAGCGTCTGACAGCCGATCGTTACTTTCAGACCTTTGACGGTCCCGACCGCAACGTTTGCACGCAGTCCCGCGATCAGTCCATCACCGCACTCCAGGCGCTCTACTTCGTCAACAACGAGTTCCTACACGAACAAGCCGACCAACTTGCCAGGCGTCTTCCGAGCGACGCGGATGACCGAATCCTGAACGACATGTTCCAACGGATCCTCCAGCGCAACCCGACGCCCACCGAGCGTGCGTGGCTCGGCCAGCACCTCAACACAACGCGTTCCATGATTTCGGAGCATCAAACCCGGGTTTCGGAGCATCCAACCCACGAAGCCTGGGCCAGCGTGATACGAAGCTTGTTTCGACTCAACGAATTCCTTTATATCGATTGATCCATGTCCTCATTCAGCGTTGTCAATGGGATCCCGTCATGACGTCGCCCCTCCCTCACCCACCGATGCTGCCCCGCAGGCGTGCGATCCAGAGCATGGTCGCAGGTTCGATGTTCTTGCCGGCCATCGTGTCCGAGTTGGCCGCGAGTGAGTCTGCGGATCCGCTTTCTCCCAAGCCATCCCATTTTCCGGCCCAAGCCAAATCGGTCATCTTCATCTACGCGACCGGTGGCGTCTCACACATCGATACCTTTGACCCAAAACCATCGGCAAACGGACGCGACGGGTCCGGCAAAGATCGACTGATGGGCAATCTGTTTGGCAGCGAGCGGAACCCACGCACCGATGTGGAGGTCAGCAACTTATTCCCGCACGTCCGCGACGTGATGGACGAGATCTGCCTGATTCGATCCATGAAAGCCTCGCACTTCGATCACTCGGAAGCAACGCTGGGAATCCACACCGGTTCGCCCACGTTCGCTCGACCCAGTATGGGTTCATGGGTCAGCTACGGCCTGGGGACCGAGAACCAAGACTTGCCAAGCTTCATCGTCATTGCGCCCCATCTTCCCTATGGCGGCACGCAGGTTTACGCCAATGACTTCCTGCCCGCCTTTCATCAAGGCACGCGCGTCCTGCCCGGCGAGCAACCCATCACCGATTTGCAGTGGCCCGGCGTTCACGCGTCCTTGCAGACGGCCGAACTCGACTTGGTCCAGCGGATGAACCGAGAACATGCTCTCGGCCGCGCTCCTGATGCGGCGCTCGCGGCTCGCATGAAATCGTTCGAGACGGCGTTCCGAATGCAAACCGCTGCACCGGAGGCTTTCGACGTCGAAAGCGAACCGGAGCATATCCGGTCACTCTACGGCCTCGAACGCAAGACTAAGGGACCCGGTGCCGATTTCGCTTGGCAGTGTTTGGTCGCACGTCGCTTGGTTCAGCGAGGTGTCCGTTTCGTGGAATTGGTTGACACCGGATCACGCCCCAACTGGGACTCGCATGGCGAGATGGGTGACCATGCGGATCTCGCGGCGAACGTCGACCAACCCACCGCGGCTTTGATCACGGATCTCAAGCAACAGGGCATGTTGGATGAAACGATCATCCTTTGGGCGACCGAGTTCGGGCGAACACCGACCAAAGAAGGCAAGAACGGACGCGGGCACCATCGCGACTGCTTTTCAATCTGGCTTGCCGGTGGAGGCTTCAAAGGAGGTCACGTCCACGGTGTGACCGACGAGATCGGAAAGTACGCGGTGGAGAATCCCATCGAGGTCCACGATCTGCATGCGACGATCCTGAACCAACTTGGCATGAACCATGAACGCCTGACGTTCCGGCATGCCGGTCGTGACTTCCGCCTGACCGACGTGCATGGACACGTCCTGACAGATTTGATCGCGTGAGTGATTCGATCGCATGACGGCAGAACACGCCGAGAGACTGCATGAAGCGATCGAGACGGGGCTGATCTTGTTGGCCGAACAACGAGCGTCCGGAAAAACGTTCTGCCCCTCCGAGTTCGCTCGTCAACATTGGCCCGATGCTTGGCGATCGCGAATGCCCGCCGTCCGTGCCATCGCGGACCGATTGGTCGATCGAGGCCTGTTGATTGCGACCCAAAAAGGCGAACGCGTGGACGTGGCCAAAGCGAAGGGCCCGATCCGGCTGGCGTTACACCGTGATACGCGCGAAGCAAACACACCCTGCCTCGACCTTCTCAATCTTGGACCTGCTTGCACGGACGATCTCGCGCGCGTCGCCATCGAAACGCTGGCAGACCTCCGACGCGCGGGTGCCGTCGATGCCTTCGACGCGATCATGGCCTACAAGTGGCACCGCGGCCATCGCAAGCATCTCTTTCATTCCATGTACCTGTATGCCCTTTGGGGCGCCCTGCACAACGTCAACTGCATGCAGCTTCCCCAAGCGATTCGCACCGGGCTGATTTCGAAAGCCAAGAAGATCAAAGACGACTGTCTGGGAAGCGAGCAATGAAGCGAAGACATCAGGTTTCCTCGATACCCGTGTCATACGTCCATCCGCATTCCTGACAGACACTCTCGTGTTTCGTCAGTGCTTGTGATCGTGGTCCCAGCGGTGATGCGACTCATAGTGCTGACGAAGCAGATCTTTTCCGTAGTCGTTGCCATTGGGCGTGCGAACGACCGCGTGGATGTGGTCCCGGGTCGGTTCCCGAGAACGGAAGGGTGCCACGCGCCGCTGATGGTCAAACTCGATCAGGATCACGGGGCTGTGAACACGGTAGTAGAAAACGCTATCCGCCTGGGTCCCGCCCACCCAGGCAAAGAAAGTCCGATCAAGGTGTTCGCGGACTTCGCTCATCTTCACTTCCGCGTGCCCCTCTCGCATGTTCCCGACATACGCTTGGATCACGTCGAGGAGCAACTCGCGTTGGTGGGAGTCGAGTTTGGATGCTGGGATGCCGCCGTAATCCAAGTCAAGGTTGTCTTGGTAGGCTTGCGCTAAGGCGTTGTTGCCCGGTTTGGCTTGTGACACCATCGCTTCGCTCGCTTGCTCCGCAGTCAATGACTGCATGAGCGCGAGTCCTTTGTCCTGCTCGTCTTGCATGACGATGGTGCCCTTGAAGCGACCGCTGGTGGCATGGACGGGTTCGCTGCCGACGAACACGGGTGTCATGACGACTTGGTCGCCGAGAACAAAATAGTTGATGATCAGGTGGTGGCCGTCGATCTGCCATCCCCATGGCTTTGTCTTGGACGGTTCACCCATCACGGTGATCCAATACAGCCATTCCCCGTACTCATCAAAATTGTTGGCGAGCTCGGCCAGAGTCCCGTTGAGTTTCATGATGTCTTGCGATTGCTTCAGCCCCTTCGCACTCAAACTGGCCTCCATCAGCGCAAAGGCCAACTCGCGTTGGCGTTCATTCATCTCATCGAATCCAACCCCCTGTCGCTTATAGAAGTGGCGGTTGTCCCACTGCCGCCACTCCAAATCGTCGACCGGGTAGAGGGTTCGCCCGCGTTGTTCCTCACTGAGGCCGCTCAAAAAAGCCTGGGCGGCCTCAACAACGCCATCCGTGCTGACCCCGGTCGAGGCGATCTCAAAGAGTCCGGGTTCGATCGCTCCACCGGTCGTGACACCCCGAAACGGCTGCTTCAAGGAGGCCTCACCCCCGCCGCGACCCCGACGGCGACCTGGCGGTTGCGCCACCACCCAAAACCCTTCGGCCACAATGGCGATCAAGAGGACAAGAGCAAGAATCTGGCGTTTCTTCATGCGTGCGTTTCCGAGGATTGCTTTGCTGTCGGACGGAACACACTTTACAACACCATCGCGGCGGAAAGTGGTCGCAAGAATAAACGCGAACGATCCATCGAGTCGTCGACGAGCCAGTTCGCGGATTCCGCGATTTTGATTGAACCAAACGAGCCGGCTCGGCAACTCACGAACAAAAAGCCAACCGAATTGGCGAGTGTGTTGCCCGGTCTGGAATCGCACCGCTCCCTGTGACCGCTTCAGAATACAGGGGACCCGCGTT